>NZ_LOYP01000058.1:0-95325 GCF_001526365.1 Burkholderia sp. MSMB1835 | reverse complement strand
GCAGCGCCGACCATTCGGTGATCGCGTTCATCTTGATCGTCTTCGCCTGCTCGTCGGTGAGCAGCGAAGCGTCGAACTTGTCCCACGGAATGTCCTTCTCCATGTCCCAGCGGACAGCTTCGAGCGACCTGTAAAGTTCCGGATAAAGCATGGTGTTCATGATGGTCCCACCCCTGTTCTGCGCAATGCGACTTCTCTAAACGTGACTGTTGCCGCGCAAGCGCGCCACGCGCGCTTTTTGCAGCCAAGACTGTAATTTTACGCGGGAAACCGGCCCGCCGGACGCCGATTCCTCGTCCGGCAGCCAGGCGGCCGCGTTGCCGCCGTTGGGCATGCCGCAACCCGCTCCGTTCGGACGAAGCCGGCCGCGCTTGCCTGAGTGGGGGCCGGCGCTGGCCGGCTCGTTGGCGCGCCCGTCCCCTGCCCCAGGCGGGTGCCCCGAAAGGTCCCCGTGCGGATGCCGGATCGGCGGGCTGCTCGATATGGTGTATACGGCGGCGGCCATGATAGCACGCGTGCATGACGGTTCCGAGACGCCCGCCCGGTCGCGTGCCGCCAACCAAGGTGCGGCGATCGGTCGCGGCCGACCGTCGCGAAAACACAACCTGACAGTGCGCCTGCGCGTATCAGACCCGCATTTCGCCGGTCGCGAGGCCGTCTTCGGGCGGCGTGCCGGCCGCCGGCGCGCTGCCGCCGTCCGCGTGGGCGATCCAGTCGGCGAGCGTCTCCCGCTGCGCCCGGCCGTCGCGGTAGCCGAGCTCGATCAGCTCGCGCGTGAACGCCTCCTCGAACAGCAGATAGCTGGCGAACGACGCGCCGGCCGGCTGGCTGCCGCCGATCGCGCCGAGCAGCCCGCGCATCGTCGCCGGCATCTGCTTCAGGTGCTTCGCGGCAATCAGCTCGATGCGCTCGGACGGCGCGATCGCGAGCACGTCGACGTGCCGCCAGCCGCTGTCGACTTCGACCTGGTGCGGCAGGTGCTCGATCATCCGGTTGATGTGCTCGATCCGTTCGATGTCCGAGCCGATCGAGTCGAGGAACACGCTCGCGAGCACCTGCTGGCCGATCTGCGCGAGCGTCGGGTAGCCGCGTGCCCGGCCCGCGCCGTTCGCGGCCGGAATCTCGGGCCGCGGATCGGCCGCGCCGATGACGACGATCCGGTGCGCGCCGAAGTGGATCGCCGGCGACAGCGGCGCGATCTGTCGGATCGAGCCGTCGCCGAAGTACTCGATCTGCCCGTCGAGCACGAGCGGCACGGCCGGGAACACGAACGGAATGGCCGACGACGCGAGCAGGTGCGACGCCGACAGGTCGACGAGCCGCGCGGTGCGTTGCGCGCGCCGCCACGCCTGGATCGGCTCGGCGGCCTGGTAGAACGTGAGATGCCGGCCGCTCGAATAGCTGAGCGCGGTGATCGCGAGCGCGTGCAGCAGGCGCGCCTCGAGCATCTGCTCGATCCGGTGAAAGCTCAGCTCGCGCTGCAGCAGGTGCGCGAGCGGCGTGTTGTCGAGCAGCCCGCGCGGCGAGCGGCGAGCCGCCCAGCCGAACGTCATCGTCGCGAGCCAGCGCGCGCCGGCGGCCGCGATGCCGAGCCAGTCGGTGCGGTACACGTATTCGGCGCGCAGCGGCTCCCAGAATTCGAGCAGGCGCCGCACGCCATGGGAAAAGTCGTCCGCGTGGCTGGCGATCGACGTCGCGTTGATCGCGCCGGCCGACGAGCCGCACACGACCGCGAACGGCAGCGTGTGCCGCTGAGGATCAGCCTCGCGCGCGATTTCGGCCAGCGCCTTGAGCACGCCGACCTGGTATGCGGCGCGCGCGCCGCCTCCCATCAGAACGAGCGCGAGTCGCATGATCGACCTGCTACCTGCGCCGCATCACGTCGAGCGCTTCGGCGGACGCGTTTCGGGCGACGACGCGGCCGCCGCGCGGGCCGCGGCCGAGCCGGACGGCTTCGCACGCTTCGCGGCCGGCTTGCGCGGCGGCGCCGCGGCCGCCTTCGCGGCGGGTTCCGGCGCGGCAGCGGCCTGCGCCGACGCGGCGCCCGGCGCGGCGGGCTGCATGCCCGGCTGCGCCATCGCGAGGCTCGCGAGCTGGTTGAATTGCGTCTGCAGCAGGTTCCACCAGCCGGCCGGGTCGAACGGCTGCTGCGCGGGGTCGCCCGCCGGCGCATCCGGGGCGGACGCCGCGGCGGCCGATGCCGCAGGGTCGGCCGCGGGCGCGGCCTCGCCCGCCGACGCGGTTTTCGCGGCCTGCGCGGCGGCCACCGCCGCTTCCTCGGCCGCCGACATCGAGCTTTGCGCGAACGCGCCGAACGCGCGCAGCGTCGCGAGCGTCGCGCGCTGCACCTCGAGCGCCTGGATCGCCGACTGCAACATCCCGAGATTGAGCTTCAGCCACTGCTCGACCGCGCGCAGATCGGTGATCCGCTTGTCGAGCTCCTCGACGTTCGTGAGCGGCGCCATCATGTCGGACATGCTCGACAGCGACGGCGGCAGCCCGTGCGCGGCGCCCGGAAACGGCGCCATCCCGCCGAACGGCGACATCCGGATCATGTCCCACATCCGGTCCATCATGTCGGCGGGCTGGAACCCGGCAAAGCCGGCGAAAGGGTTGGCGCCGGAGGCATCGGTCGTCATACGGGCATCCTGGTTGACTGGGGGAGCGAGGCGGCCGCCGTGCGTCGCGCAGCCGCGCGTGGTTCGATCATAGCGCGCACGTCAGAACGGCGCGTCGCCGGGAAACGCGGGCGGGCGCCGCTCGCGCAGCGAACGGATGCCTTCCTGCACGTCGGGCCCCGAAAAACCCATGAATTCGAGCGCGAGCGACGTATCGAAGGTCGGCCCGGCGGTGCGCAGCCAGTTGTTCAGCGCGTACTTGGTCCAGCGGATCGCCGACTGCGACCCGTGCGCGAGCCGCTCGGCCACATCGTACGCCTTCGGCAGCAGGTCGGCCGGCTCGACCGCGAGCGAGACCAGCCCGATCCGCTCGGCCTCCTCGCCGCTCACGGGCTCGCACAGCATCAGGTAGTACTTCGCCTTCGCCATCCCGCACAGCAGCGGCCACACGATCGCCGCGTGGTCGCCGGCCGCGACGCCGAGCCGCGTGTGGCCGTCGATGATGCGCGCGTCCTTCGCGGCGATCGAGATGTCGGCGAGCAGCCCGGCGACGAGCCCCGCGCCGACGGCCGGGCCATGCATCGCCGACACGATCGGCTTGCTGCAGTTGATCACGTTGTAGACGAGGTCGCGCGCCTCGCGCCATACGCGGGCGCGCACGTCGAAATCGTTCGCCATGTCCTCGACGAGCGCGAGATCGCCGCCCGCCGAAAAGCCCTTGCCTTCGCCGCGGATCACCGCGACGCGCGTGTCGGGATCGCGATCGACGTCGCGCCAGATGTCGGCGAGCTCGCGATGCATGCGGGCGTTCGCGGTCGCGAGGCCGCTGCGGTTCGCGCCCTCGCCGCTCATCACGATGTCGAGCACGCCATGATCGCGGCGCGTCACCTTCAGTGCTTCGTAACCGCCGTACGCGGCAAGATCGGCCATCTGCTGCTCCTTGTTCGACGTGCTCGAACGCTTGAATCGAGTGTAGCCAAGCCCGCGCGGTCAAACATCGGGCGAAACCCGGCGCGCGGGCCGAAGCCGGGTTGCGCCGCTGCGTGGCGTGCGCCGCGCGGCTTATGCCGCGCCGTCGGGCGGGGCGACCGACTGCTCGATCGCGCCGAAGATCGACTTGCCGGCCGCATCGAACATCTCGATGCGCACGGTATCGCCGTAGCGCATGAATTCGGTCTGCGGCGCGCCGTGCTCGATCGTCTCGAGGCAGCGCTTCTCGGCGATGCAGCAGTAACCGCGCTTCGCGTCCTTGTTCGATACCGTACCGGAGCCGACGATCGAGCCGGCACGCAGGTTGCGCGTCTTCGCCGCGTGCGCGATCAGCTGGCCGAAGTGGAACACCATGTCGGTGCCGGCGTCGGGCTGGCCGACCTTCTTGCCGTTCCAGTGGACGATCATCGGGCGGTGCACGCGGCCGGCGCGCCACTCGTCGCCGAGCTCGTCGGGCGTGACGGCGACCGGCGCGAACGCGGTGGCCGGCTTGCTCTGGAAGAAGCCGAAGCCCTTCGCGAGTTCGGCCGGAATCAGGTTGCGCAGCGACACGTCGTTTGCGAGCGTGACGAGCCGCACGGCCTTCAGCGCGTCGTCGGGCGACACGCTCATCGGCACGTCGCCGGTGATCACCGCGACTTCCGCCTCGAAATCGATGCCCCATTCCTCCGACGGGCACACGACGTCGTCGCGCGGCCCCAGGAAATCGTCGCTGCCGCCCTGGTACATCAGCGGATCGGTCCAGAACTCGGGCGGCATCTCGGCACCGCGCGCGCGGCGCACGAGCTCGACGTGGTTCACGTACGCGGAGCCGTCGGCCCACTGGAACGCGCGCGGCAGCGGCGCCATGCAGTCGGCCGGATCGAATGCGAACGCGTTGCGCGCGCGGCCGTGGTTCAGCGCGTCGTACAGGTCGCGCAGTTGCGGCGCGTAGAACGCCCAGTCGTCGAGGACGCGCTGCAGCGTCGGCGCGATCGCATCGGCAATCGCCGCGGTGTGCAGGTCGCGCGACACGACGATCAGCTGGCCGTCGCGCGTGCCGTC
This sequence comes from Burkholderia sp. MSMB1835, assembly GCF_001526365.1. NCBI lineage: Bacteria > Pseudomonadati > Pseudomonadota > Betaproteobacteria > Burkholderiales > Burkholderiaceae > Burkholderia > Burkholderia sp. MSMB1835. The sequence continues at coordinate 90,673 of NZ_LOYP01000058.1, read as the reverse complement.
CTTCAGCGAAGCAAGTTTCATAGGGGATTGGCCGTTTTAGTGACGATGGAGGGAATCTATTTTACGATGGTGAATCCATGCGGCGCGCGATGATGGCGCACGCCGTTTTCGCCCCGTTTCCCGACGCATTTTCGCGCACCCGTTGCCCATGCCCGCCAGCTCACTTCCCGACGACGATCTCGCCGACTCCGATACCGACGACGCCGCCTCCGGCGACCACGGCGAGAAGGTCCGTTCCGGCATCCAGTCGATCGAGGTCGGCTTCCGCCTGCTCGACGTGCTGACGAGCGAGCCGCGCGCGATGATGCTGCGCGATCTCGCGCAGCGCGCGGGCATGAGTCCGGCGAAGGCGCACCGCTATCTGGTCAGCTTCTCGCGGCTCGGCGTCGTGTCGCAGGATCCCGTCTCGGGCCGCTACGAGCTGGGCGGCTTCGCGTTGCAGATGGGCCTCGCGCGGCTCGCGCGCGTCGACGGCGTGAAGCTCGCGCGGATCGCGCTGACCGAATTCCGCGATCGCCTCGACCAGACGGTCGGCATCGCGGTATGGGGCAACCAGGGGCCGACGATCGTGCACTGGATGGAATCGAGCCATCCGGCCAAGGCGTCGCTGAAGCTCGGCGACGTGATGCCGCTGCTCGGCTCCGCGACGGGGCTGCTGTTCGCCGCGTACCTGCCGCGCAGCAAGACCGCCGCGATGCTCGAGCGCGAGCTCGCCGACACGCGCCGCTCGCCGCACCACGGCGGCCCGCGCACGCTCGACGAAGTCGAAGCGGTGCTCGCCGACGTGCGCGCGCACCAGGCCGCGCGCGTCGAAGGGATGCTGCTGCCGACGATCCACGCGTTCTGCATGCCGGTGTTCGACGCGGTCGGCGAACTCGCGCTCGCGATCGTCGCGCTCGGCCAGGAAGGCTCGTTCGACATCGCGTGGGGCGGCGAGATCGACACCGCGCTGCGCGCGTGCGCCCGGAAACTTTCTTACGAACTCGGCTATAGTCCCGACGCACGCGACGCCTGACGCATCCGGTTCACGCCACGTCACGCATCGCGAACGCGCGGCGCATCCGACGGTCCGATTCCTGTGGCGCGCGGCGCGCGCCCGACGTCAAGCAAGCGCCCCGATCCCGTTCCGATGCCCATACAGCCTGCCGACCTTCGCCCGAGTCACGCCCTGCCCCGCCGCTGGTTGCGCGTGGGCGTCGCGCTCGTCGCCGTGCTGGTGCTGCACGCGCTCGCCGGGTTCTGGCTGATGCGCAACCGCGAATCGTTCACGCCGCCGCCGCCCGCGGACATCCCCGTGCAGATCGAATTGCTGAAACCGCAGGCGATCGAGCGCCAGCCGGCGCCGCCGGCGCCGAAGCCGGTCGAACGTCCGGCCGCGCCCCAGGCCGCCGCGCCGCAGGCGGCCCCGCCGCAACCCGCGCCGTCGCACGAGCCGGTCCTCACGTCGACGCAGACCGCCGAGCACGGCGAACCGCCGGCTGCCGCCGCATCCGCATCCTCCGCAAGCGGTACGCCGGGCGCCTCGGGCGCACACGCCGCCTCGTCCGCCAGCGCCGGCGCCGCGACACCGGGCCCCGCGACGACCGGCGTGAAGTTCGCCGTGCCGCCGTCCGGCGACCTGCAGTACGACACGTTCTACAACGGCATGCAGAACATGATCGGCACGATCCACTGGCGCACCGACGGGCACACCTACGACCTGTCGGTATCGATGCCCGTGCCGTTCGTCGGCCCGTTCGCCTATCGCAGCGAAGGCCGCATCGACGCGTTCGGCGTCGCGCCCGACCGTTACGTCGAGAAGCGCGGCAAGCGGCCGGAAGACATCGCGATCTTCAACCGCGAGATCCGGCAGGTCGTGTTCACGCGCACGCCGAACAACGCGCCGCTGCCCGACGGCGTGCAGGACCGCTTCAGCATGCTGATGCAGTTGTCGGGGCTCGTACGCGGCAATCCCGCCGCCTACAAACCGGGCGTCACGCAGCAATTCTTCGTGATCGACAACAACAGCGGCGAGACCTGGCCGATCGCCGTGATCGGCGACGAGCAGGTGCAGACGCAGGCCGGCATCGTCGCCGCGCGGCACTTCATGCGCCTGCCGCGCCGCGAAGGCGACACGCGTCGCATCGACATGTGGCTCGCGCCGTCGCTCGGCTGGCTGCCCGCGCGGCTCGTGCAGAGCGAGCCGAACGGTGCGCAGATCGAGCTGCTGTGGCACGGCCGCCTCGCCGCACCGAACGTGCCTGCCGAACCCGCACCGCCAGGCGGCGCAACGAACGCGCCCGCCGCCGCACCGGCCGCCGATGCATCGGCCGCGCCACCCGCGCAAACTGCACCGCCCGCGACGATGCAACCGCCTGCCTCATCGGCTGTCACACAGTGAACGCGCACGAATCGGCAATTTCGACCGACTACAGATTTCCGAAAAATGGCCGATGACACTCTTTAACAACTATTTCAGTCCACCGGCTCACAATGAGAAACGTTTGATAGACATCGGCTTCTAACCGATACACCCCACGCAAACGGGAGAACGGGGTGTGCAGCGCAAGCCCCTTGAAACCGGCAAGGCTCGCCCCACCTAGGGGACAACAAGGCCAGATGCCACTGCGAAGAGGAGTGCCGCCATGCAAATGATCTACAACAGCCCCAACTACTGCGTCGTCGAATTTGCGCCGCAGGCCGGCCATCACCTGATGAATGCCGGCGGATACGAAATCGTCGACAAGAACGCGCAGCGCGAAATCTTTATCGACGGCGAACTTGCCGAGCGATTCCGCGCGCACGTGAAGCAGCTGATCGAGGATGAACCGTCGCTCGACGAAGTCGACGAATTCCTCGGACAATTCGACAGCCTGATGATGATGCCCGTCGTGCTGCACTGACGACTCGCGGCCCGGCGCGTCGCGCGGCCGGGCCATTCGCCGCGCCCCGCGCGGCGCCGCGTGCACTCCGATCCTGCCCCCGTCCGGTTCGCCGGCGGGGGCTTTCGTTTGACGGGCCGTCCGGCCGGCGCGGCAAGCGACGGCGACCGCTTGACGCACCGGCTACAATGACGGTTTTCCGTCTTCGCCGGTCTTTCGCCCATGTCTGCGACTCCTCTCGCCGCTTCCGTCCCGCTCGACGCGCCCTACACGCGCGGCGCCGCCCTGCCCGCGCTGCTGAAATCGCGCATCCTGATCCTCGACGGCGCGATGGGCACGATGATCCAGCGCTACAAGCTCGACGAGGCCGCGTATCGCGGCGAGCGCTTCAAGGATTTCCCGCGCGACATCAAGGGCAACAACGAGCTGCTGTCGCTCACGCAGCCGCAGATCATCCGCGAGATCCACGACCAGTACTTCGCGGCCGGCGCCGACATCGTCGAGACCAACACGTTCGGCGCGACGACCGTCGCGCAGGCCGACTACGGGATGGAAGATCTCGTCGTCGAGATGAACGTCGCATCGGCGAAGCTCGCACGCGAATCGGCCGCGAAATACGCGACGCCGGACAAACCGCGCTTCGTCGCCGGCGCGATCGGGCCGACGCCGAAGACGGCGAGCATCTCGCCGGACGTCAACGATCCGGGCGCGCGCAACGTCACGTTCGACGAACTGCGCACGTCGTACTACCAGCAGGCGAAGGCGCTGCTCGACGGCGGCGTCGACCTGTTCCTCGTCGAGACGATCTTCGACACGCTGAACGCCAAGGCCGCGCTGTTCGCGCTCGACGAGCTGTTCGAGGACACCGGCGAGCGCCTGCCGATCATGATCTCGGGCACCGTCACCGATGCGTCCGGCCGGATCCTGTCGGGCCAGACGGTAGAAGCGTTCTGGAATTCGCTACGCCACGCGAAGCCGCTCACGTTCGGCCTGAACTGCGCGCTCGGCGCGGCGCTGATGCGCCCGTACATCGCCGAGCTCGCGAAGCTGTGCGACACCTACGTGTCGTGCTACCCGAACGCCGGCCTGCCGAACCCGATGAGCGACACCGGTTTCGACGAAACCCCCGACGTCACGTCGGGCCTGCTGAAGGAATTCGCGCAGGCCGGGCTCGTGAACCTCGCGGGCGGCTGCTGCGGCACGACGCCCGAACACATCGCCGAGATCGCGAAGGCGCTCGCCGGCGTGAAGCCGCGCCGCTGGCCGAACCAGTACAGCGACAACGCCTGACCCGACCGCCCCACGTCCTTCATCACCAGAATCCGCACCGCCATGACCGATCACATGATGCGCCTTGCCGGCCTCGAGCCGTTCAACGTCACGCCCGGGACGCTCTTCATCAACGTCGGCGAACGCACCAACGTCACCGGCTCGAAGGCGTTCGCACGGATGATCCTCAACGGCCAGTTCGACGAGGCGCTCGCCGTCGCACGCCAGCAGGTCGAGAACGGCGCGCAGGTGATCGACGTCAACATGGACGAGGCGATGCTCGATTCGAAGGCGGCGATGGTGCGCTTCCTCAACCTGATCGCGTCGGAGCCCGACATCGCGCGCGTGCCGATCATGATCGACTCGTCGAAGTGGGACGTGATCGAAGCCGGCCTGAAGTGCGTGCAGGGCAAGGCGATCGTGAACTCGATCTCGTTGAAGGAAGGCGAGGACGCGTTCCGCCACCATGCGAACCTGATCCGCCGCTACGGCGCGGCCGCGGTCGTGATGGCATTCGACGAAACCGGCCAGGCCGACACCTACGAACGCAAGACCGAGATCTGCAAGCGCTCGTACGACTTCCTCGTGAACGAAGTCGGCTTCCCGCCGGAAGACATCATCTTCGACCCGAACATCTTCGCGGTCGCGACCGGCATCGACGAGCACAACAACTACGCGGTCGACTTCATCGAGGCGACCCGCTGGATCAAGCAGAACCTGCCGTACGCGAAGGTGAGCGGCGGCGTGTCGAACGTGTCGTTCTCGTTCCGCGGCAACGACCCGGTGCGCGAGGCGATCCATACCGTGTTCCTGTATCACGCGATCCAGGCCGGGATGGACATGGGGATCGTGAACGCGGGCCAGCTCGGCGTGTACGCGGATCTCGATCCCGAACTGCGCGAGCGCGTCGAGGACGTGATCCTGAACCGCCGGCCGGATTCCACCGATCGCCTGCTCGAGATCGCCGACAAGTTCAAGACCGGCGCCGCGAAGAAGGAAGAAAACCTCGAATGGCGCAACCAGCCGGTCGAGAAGCGGCTCGCGCATGCGCTCGTGCACGGGATCACGAACTTCATCGTCGAGGACACCGAAGAAGCGCGCGCGAAGATCGCCGCCGCGGGCGGCCGCCCGATCAACGTGATCGAAGGGCCGCTGATGGACGGGATGAACGTCGTCGGCGACCTGTTCGGCCAGGGCAAGATGTTCCTGCCGCAGGTCGTGAAGTCGGCGCGCGTGATGAAGCAGGCGGTCGCCCACCTGATCCCGTTCATCGAGGAAGAAAAGCGCCTGCTCGCGGAAGCGGGCGGCGACGTGCGCGCGAAGGGCAAGATCGTCATCGCGACCGTGAAGGGCGACGTGCACGACATCGGCAAGAACATCGTGTCGGTCGTGCTCCAGTGCAACAACTTCGAAGTGGTCAACATGGGCGTGATGGTCCCGTGCAACGAGATCCTCGCGAAGGCGAAGGTCGAGGGCGCGGACATCATCGGGCTGTCGGGCCTCATCACGCCGAGCCTCGAGGAAATGGCGTACGTCGCGTCCGAAATGCAGCGCGACGACTACTTCCGCGTGAAGAAGATCCCGCTCCTGATCGGCGGCGCCACGACGTCGCGCGTGCACACGGCCGTGAAGATCGCGCCGCACTACGAAGGCCCGGTCGTCTACGTGCCGGACGCGTCGCGCTCGGTGTCGGTCGCGTCGAACCTGCTGTCGGACGAAGGCGCGGCGAAGTACCTCGACGAGCTGAAGTCCGACTACGAACGCATCCGCGACCAGCACGCGAATCGCAAGGCGCAGCCGATGGTCACGCTCGGAGAGGCGCGCGCGAACAAGACCAAGATCGACTGGGCGAACTACACGCCTGTGAAGCCGAAGTTCATCGGGCGGCGCGTATTCAGGAACTACGACCTGAACGAGCTCGCGAACTACATCGACTGGGGCCCGTTCTTCCAGACCTGGGACCTCGCGGGGCCGTACCCGGCGATCCTGAACGACGAGATCGTCGGCGAATCGGCGCGGCGCGTGTTCTCCGATGCGAAGTCGATGCTCGCGCGGCTGATCCAGGGCCGCTGGCTGACCGCGAACGGCGTGATCGCGCTGCTGCCGGCGAACACGGTGAACGACGACGACATCGAGATCTACACCGACGAATCGCGCTCGGAAGTACTGCTCACGTGGCGCAACCTGCGCCAGCAGAGCGTGCGTCCGGTGGTCGACGGCGTGATGCGGCCGAACCGCTCGCTCGCCGATTTCATCGCGCCGAAGGAATCGGGCGTCGCCGACTACATCGGGATGTTCGCGGTGACGGCCGGCCTCGGCGTCGACGCGAAGGAAAAGCAGTTCGAAGCCGACCACGACGACTACAGCGCGATCATGCTGAAGGCGCTCGCCGACCGTTTCGCGGAAGCGTTCGCGGAAGCGATGCACGCACGCGTGCGGCGCGAGCTGTGGGGCTACGCGAGCGGCGAGACGCTCGACAACGACGCGCTGATCGCCGAGAAGTACGCGGGCATCCGCCCGGCACCCGGTTACCCGGCCTGCCCCGACCACCTCGTGAAACGCGACATGTTCGACGTGCTGCACGCGGACGAGATCGGCATGAGCGTGACGGATTCGCTGGCGATGCTGCCGGCGGCGAGCGTGTCGGGCTTCTACTTCGCGCATCCGGACAGCCGCTATTTCTCGGTCGGCAAAATCGGGCAGGATCAGCTCGAGGACTACGCGCAGCGCATGGCGCTGTCGCTCGACGACGCGCGTCGCGCGCTCGCGCCGCAGCTCTGACCGATGCAAACGAGAGGCCCGGCCTCCTTTTGATCAGACAAAAGAAAAAGCCCGCTCGAAAGCGGGCTTTTTCCTGTCTGGCGAACCTGTCGACCCGCCCGGCAAGGAAGCTCAGAAGCCCCAGTGCACGTCGGCCTCGCCGGCCTTCGCCTCGCGCAGCATCGTCAGGAACGGCGCGACGCGCTGGGCCAGGCTCGGCGGCACTTCGTGGTGCGCGTGGTCGGCTTCGTCCTCGTGGAAATGGCCGGCGTGCTCGGCACGCTCCTGCTTCGCCTGCGCGACCGCGCCTTCCAGCTTGGCGATCGCGTGGTCCAGTTCGTCGTGCGTGATCACACCGCGCTCGCCCAGCTGCTTGCCGACGAGACCCAGCACATACACGGCGAAATCCTTCAGCACGTCGAGATCCTGTGCCGCCTTGCTCTTGAACGTAATCATGACAATTCCCTTTTCATCTTGTTGTGCCTGCGCGGCGCGGTTGGGGAACGCCGACAGACCGGCGTCCGGCCTCGCGGACGCGGGCCGCCTGAGCGGCATATTAGCACCTGTTAAAATTCTGCGATCCCTGAAACGCGCGCTTAAAAAGCGCGCCGGCGGCCCGGCGTTTCCGGCCGCCACCAACGAAGCCTTCTACCAGCATGCTGCCAGCACACAAACAGACCCTCGAAGCCCTGCTCGCGGATAGCGTCAAGCAGGTCGCACACGCGCTGAAAGGCGCCGACGCGGCATTCGTCGCCCCGGCCATCACGCTGGAGCGCCCGAAGGTCGCCGCGCACGGCGACGTCGCGTGCAACGTCGCGATGCAGCTCGCGAAGCCGCTCGGCACGAACCCGCGCCAGCTCGCCGAACAGATCGTCGCCGCACTCACCGCGCAGCCGGCCGCGCAAGGCCTCGTCGAAGCCGCCGAGATCGCCGGCCCCGGCTTCATCAACCTGCGCCTGTCGGCCGCCGCGAAGCAGGCGGTGATCGCCGCCGTGTTCGACCAGGGCCGCGCGTTCGGCACGTCGGATCGCGAGAAAGGCAAGCAGGTGCTGCTCGAATTCGTGTCGGCCAACCCGACCGGCCCGCTGCACGTCGGCCACGGCCGCCAGGCCGCGCTCGGCGACGTGCTCGCGAACGTGATCGCGAGCCAGGGCTACGCGGTGCACCGCGAGTTCTACTACAACGACGCGGGCGTGCAGATCGGCAACCTGGCGATCTCGACGCAGGCGCGCGCCCGCGGCCTGAAGCCGGGCGACGCGGGCTGGCCGGAAGCCGCGTACAACGGCGAGTACATCGCCGACATCGCGCGCGACTACCTGAACGGCGAAACGGTCGCCGCATCGGACGGCGAGCCGGTCAAGGGCGCGGGCGACGTCGAGGATCTCGACGCGATCCGCAAGTTCGCGGTCACGTACCTGCGTCGCGAGCAGGACATGGACCTGCAGGCGTTCGGCGTGAAGTTCGACCAGTACTACCTCGAATCGTCGCTGTACAGCGAAGGCCGCGTCGAGAAGACGGTCGACGCGCTGATCAAAGCCGGGATGACCTACGAGCAGGACGGCGCGCTGTGGCTGCGCACGACCGACGAAGGCGACGACAAGGATCGCGTGATGCGCAAGTCGGACGGCACGTACACGTACTTCGTGCCGGACGTCGCGTATCACGTGACGAAGTGGGAGCGCGGCTTCACGAAGGTGATCAACATCCAGGGTTCGGACCACCACGGCACGATCGCGCGCGTGCGCGCCGGCCTGCAGGGGCTGCACATCGGGATCCCGAAGGGCTATCCCGACTACGTGCTGCACAAGATGGTCACCGTGATGCGCGACGGCCAGGAAGTGAAGATCTCGAAGCGCGCGGGCAGCTACGTGACGGTGCGCGACCTGATCGAATGGTCGGGCGGCGCGGCGGCGGGCCAGGAAGCGGCGCCCGACCTGATCGACGAGGCGACCATCACGCGCGGCCGCGACGCGGTGCGTTTCTTCCTGATCTCGCGCAAGGCCGATACCGAGTTCGTGTTCGACATCGACCTCGCGCTGAAACAGAACGACGAGAACCCGGTCTATTACGTGCAGTACGCGCATGCGCGGATCTGCTCGGTGCTCAACGAACTGAAGTCGCGCTACAACGTCGACGTCGCGCAACTGCCGGGCGCCGACCTGTCGCAACTGACCAGCGCGCAAGCGGCATCGCTGATGCAGAAGCTGGCCGAGTACCCGGACATGCTCACGCATGCGGCGAACGAGCTCGCGCCGCACGCGGTCGCGTTCTATCTGCGCGATCTCGCTGGCGAATTCCACTCGTTCTACAATGCGGAGCGCGTGCTGGTCGACGACGAAGCGCCGCGCAATGCGCGCGCCGCGCTGCTCGCCGCGACCCGGCAGGTGCTCGAGAACGGCCTGGCAGTGCTCGGCGTATCCGCGCCCGCCAAGATGTAACGGATATCAGCGCGGCCCCGAACCGGGCCGCGATTGGCCGCGGCAGCGCCCGCCGCCGGATGCCCGTCATCGGATGCCCGTCGCCGGATGCCCGTCGCAGCCTTTTCACGATTCTTTTTGCAGGTGACTCAAGCAATGGCACAACCACGCCGCACTTCGAAACAATCGAAACAAGCCGGAGGAACATTTCTTGGAATCGTGCTGGGCCTGATCGTCGGCCTCGCGATCGCCGTGGTGGTGGCGCTCTACATCACGCGTTCGCCGTCGCCGTTCGTGTCGAAGGTCGCGCCGCCGCCGGCCGACAACGGCGCGAGCCAGCCGCAGCAGTTCGACCCGAATCGCGCGCTGCAGGGCAAGACGCCCGGCCAGCCGGTGCCGCAGGCCGCGCAGCCCGCACCGCCGAACACCGCGCCCGGCCAGGCCGCGAACCAGACCCAGGGCGGCCTGCTGCCCGAGCCGCAGATCGTCGAAGTGCCGCCGTCGGGTAACACGAACGGCGCCACCGGCTCGAGCAACACCGCGTCGAACACGCCGTCGTCGGGCAACGGCGTCGCCGTCGCACCGAAGCCGGCCGACACCACGCCGCCGCCGAAGAAGACGCAACAGGCGCAGCAACAGCAGCAAGGCGGCGAGGACGACCTCGCCCGCTTCGCCGCGCAGAAGCAGGCTCAGCAAGCCGCCGCGCAAAAGCAGCAGCAACAGCAGCAGGCCGCGAACACGCCGAAGCCGACGTCGTCGGCCACCGCTGCGGCGGCCGCGAAGCCGCCGACCGCGAACGACGCGAACACCGGCTACTTCCTGCAGGTCGGTGCGTACAAGACGGAAGGCGATGCCGAGCAGCAGCGTGCGCGCCTCGGCTTCCAGGGCTTCGAATCGAAGGTGTCGAAACGCGACGTCAGCGGCGTGACCTATTTCCGCGTGCGCGTCGGTCCGTTCTCGAAGTTCGAGGATATGAACTCGGCCCGTCAGCGCCTGTCCGATGCAGGTGTCGACACGGCGGTGATCCGCTTCACGAAGCAGTAAGCAGCCGGCCGCACCCACGCAGAACCCGTTACGTTTCGTAACCCGAGCAACCGATTCGACGTCCACAACATGAAAAAACTGCTTAGCACGCTCCTTCTGTCCCTCGGCCTGGCTGCCGGCCTGGCCCAGGCGACGCCCGCCGCACCGGTGTCCGGCAAGGACTTCGAGGTGATGAAGTCGCCGCAGCCGGTGTCCGCGCCGGCCGGCAAGGTCGAGGTGATCGAGTTCTTCTGGTACGGCTGCCCGCACTGCTACGAATTCGAGCCGACGATCGAGGCCTGGGTGAAGAAACAGGGCAACAACATCGACTTCAAGCGCGTGCCGGTCGCTTTCCGTGACGATTTCCTCCCGCACTCGAAGCTGTTCTATGCGGTGTCCGCACTCGGCATCGCCGAGAAGGTCACGCCGGCGATCTTCAACGCGATCCACAAGCAGAAGAACTACCTGCTGACGCCGCAGGCGCAGGCCGATTTCCTGGCCACGCAGGGCGTCGACAAGAAGAAGTTCATGGACGCGTACAACTCGTTCAGCGTGCAGGGCGAAGTGAACCAGTCGGCCAAGCTGCTGAAGGACTACGCGATCGACGGCGTGCCGACGGTCGTCGTCCAGGGCAAGTACAAGACGGGCCCGGCTTACACGAACAGCATCCCGGGTACCGCCCAGGTGCTCGACTTTCTCGTGAAGCAGGTCCAGGACAAGAAGCTCTGATCCCCGCCCGCGCGTCGGCATGACTACTCCGCTGAAGGTCTTCATCACCGGCGCGTCGAGCGGCCTCGGCCTCGCGATGGCCGAGGAATACGCCCGCCAGGGCGCCACGCTCGCGCTCGTCGCGCGACGCACCGATGCACTCGATGCGTTCGCGCGGCGTTTCCCGACGCTGTCCGTCTCCGTCTATTCCGCCGACGTGCGTGACGCCGATGCGCTCGCAACGGCCGCCGCATCGTTCATCGCCGCGCACGGCTGCCCTGACGTCGTGATCGCGAACGCGGGCATCAGCCAGGGCGCCGTCACCGGCCAGGGCGATCTCGCGGCGTTCCGCGACGTGATGGACATCAACTACTACGGGATGGTCGCGACGTTCGAGCCGTTCGTCGGCCCGATGACGGCCGCGCGCCACGGCACGCTGGTCGGCGTCGCGAGCGTCGCCGGCGTGCGCGGACTGCCCGGCTCCGGCGCGTACAGCGCGTCGAAATCGGCCGCGATCAAGTATCTCGAGGCGTTGCGCGTCGAGCTGCGCCCGGCCGGCGTCGGCGTCGTGACGATCGCGCCCGGCTACATTCGCACGCCGATGACCGCGCACAACCCGTACCGGATGCCGTTCCTGATGGACGCCGACCGCTTCGCCGCGCGCGCGGCACGCGCGATCGCCCGGCAGCACGCGTTCCGCGTGATTCCATGGCAAATGGGTGTCGTCGCGAAGGTGCTGCACGTGCTGCCGCGCTGGCTGTACGATCGCCTGTTCGAAAAGGCGCCGCGCAAGCCGAAGGCCGGCACGCACTGACGATCCGCCGAGACGGCCCGCGCGATGTACGCCGGGCCTTCTCGCCGCGCCGGCGCGCCGACGCGCCCACGCGCCCACGCGCCGGTTTGGCGACGCCTTCCACGGCCTATTCGCCACGTCCGCCGCATGCTTCGACGCGCTGACCCCGCCTTCTCCGTCGTCCGCCTTCCCGCTTCCCGCTTCCCGCTTCCCGCTTCCCGCTTCCCGCTTCCCGCTTCCCGCTTCCCGCTTCCCGCCTTCCCGCCTTCCCGCCTTCCCGCCGCTTCAGCCGCTTCAGCCGCACCTTCCGCTGCATCGACACCCGTTCCGTCGCGAACGCAGCCGTTTTTCGGTCAATTCGCCGCGTTCCGGCGCCTTTTTTCACGCGTCGCGCGCTTTGACGGTATGCTATTCGCCAGCCGCGCCGGCCTTGCCTGCTTCCGGGCCGCGCCTGCCTCCGTCATCCAGCGAAAAACACGCGCCACGTGGGAGATCCTATGCACGTCAAGCTGTTCGCCGCGGCCGCCGTCGCCGCCGCCCTTGTCGCCCCCGGCCTCGCCGCCGCCAAGCCGCTCACCGTCTGCACGGAATCGAGCCCGGACGGTTTCGACGTCGTGCAGTACAACTCGCTCGTCACGACCAACGCGTCGGCCGACGTGATCTTCAACACGCTCGTGTCCTACGACGAAGCCACGAAGAAGGTCGTGCCCGCGCTCGCCGACAAATGGGAAACGAGCGCCGACGGCCTCACGTACACGTTCCACCTGCGCCCGAACGTCGCGTTCCAGACCACCGACTATTTCAAGCCGGGCCGCCCGCTCGACGCGGACGACGTCGTGTTCACGTTCACGCGGATGCTCGACGATGCGAATCCGTGGCACAAGGTGGCCGGCGCGAGCGGCTTCCCGCACGCGCAATCGATGGGCCTCGTGAAGCTCGTGAAGTCGGTCGCGAAAGTCGACGACAGCACGGTGAAGTTCGTGCTGAACGAACCGAACGCGACGTTCGTGCCGATCCTGACGATGGGCTTCGCGTCGATCTACTCGGCCGAGTACGCGGACCAGCTGCTGAAGGCCGGCAAGCAGGCCGACCTGAACGCGAAGCCGGTCGGCACCGGCCCGTTCGTGCTGAAGAGCTATACGAAGGACGCGCTGATCCGCTACGACGCGAATCCGACGTACTGGGGCACGAAGCCGAAGGTCGACCGGCTGATCTACGCGATCACGCCCGACCCGTCGGTACGCCTGCAGAAGGTGAAGGCCGGCGAATGCCAGATCGCGCTGTCGCCGAAGCCGCAGGACGTGCTCGCCGCGAAGGGCGAAAGCGCGCTGAAGGTCGTGCAGACGCCCGCGTTCATGACCGCGTTCGTCGCGCTGAACACGCAGAAGAAACCGCTCGACAACGACAAGGTGCGCGAGGCGCTGAATCTCGCGTTCGACCGCGCGACCTACCTGAAGGTCGTGTTCGACAATACCGCGACGGCCGCGAACAACCCGTATCCGCCGAACACGTGGAGCTACGCGAAGGACGTCGCGCCGTATGCGTACGATCCCGCGAAGGCGAAACAGTTGCTCGCGCAGGCCGGCTTCCCGAACGGCTTCTCGACGACCATCTGGACGCGCCCGACCGGCAGCGTGTTGAACCCGAACCCGAAGGTCGGCGCGGAACTGCTGCAGGCCGACCTCGCGAAGATCGGCGTGAAGGCCGAGGTCAAGGTGATCGAATGGGGCGAGCTGATCAAGCAGGCGAAGCTCGGCCAGCATGACATGCTGTTCATGGGCTGGGCCGGCGACAACGGCGATCCGGACAACTACCTGTCGCCGCTGTTCAGTTGCAACGCGGTGAAGTCGGGCATCAACTTCGCACGCTTCTGCGATGCGCAACTCGACAAGCTGATCGCCGACGGCAAGTCGACGGCCGATCAGGCCAAGCGCGCGAAGCTGTACGAATCGGCGCAGAAGATCATCCACGACCAGGCGCTGTGGATTCCGCTCGGCTACCCGACCGCGGCCGCGCTCACGCGTCCGAACGTGAGCGGCTATCACGTGAGCCCGTTCGGACGGCAGAACTTCGCGGCGGTTTCCGTGCAGTAACCGCCCGTGGCGTGCAAGCGACGGCGCTCGCGCCGCTCGCTTGCGGCCCGCGCCCCGCGCTTGCTACACTGCGCGCTCATTCCTCATACCGGACGCCAGCCAAAGTGAACAACTAAGCCTTCCCAAAAATGTTTTCGCCGCCGTGCCTCGCACGCCGCGCGAACGGTTTCACGCATTTTTCGGAGGTGCTTATGGCTGCTGCCACGCCGACCGGCGCGCTCGTCGCGCTTCATCACGTTTCCTTCCGCTTCGACGACGGCGTCACGCTGTTCGATTCGCTCGACCTGTCCATCGACCATACGCCCACGGGCATCGTCGGCCGCAACGGCACCGGCAAGAGCCTGCTCGCGCAACTGATCGCGGGCCGGCGCACGCCGAGCGCGGGTGCCATCGAGCGGCATACGCAGGTCGTCTACGTCGCGCAGCAGCACGACCGCGACGACACGGCGGCCGCCCCGCGGACGGTCGCGCAGATCGCCGCGCTCGATGCGCCGCTCGGCGCGCTCGCGCGTCTCGCCGACGGCCGCGCAGCGCCGCACGACTTCGAGCTGATCGGCGACCGCTGGGATCTCGCGGAGCGGCTGCGCACCGCGCTCGACGCGGCCGGCCTGCACGACGTCCACGCCGACACGCCCGCGCATACGCTGAGCGGCGGCCAGCTCGCGCGCGTCGCGCTGATCGGCGCGCTGCTGTCGGACGCCGGCCTGCTCGTGCTCGACGAACCCACCAACCATCTCGACGCACCGGGCCGCGCGTGGCTGCGCGCGGCGCTCGACGGCTGGCGCGGCGGAGTCGTCGTCGTGAGCCACGACCGCGCGCTGCTCGCCGGCGTGCAACGCATCGTCGAGCTGACACCGCACGGTGCACGCTCGTACGGCGGCAACTACGCGCTCTACCGCGCGCAACGCGACGCGCAACAGGACGCCGCGCAAGCGGCGCTCGACCACGCACGCACCGAGCGCGGGCGCGTGCGGCGCAGGCTCGAACAGGAACACGACACGATCCAGCGTCACGCGGCCGCGTCGCTGCGCGACGCGAAGACGGCCAACCTGTCGTCGATGGCGAAACAGCGCCGCAAGGGTGCGGCGCGCAGCATCATGGGTCAGGTCCGGCGCCATCAGGACGATTTCAAGACAACGCTCGACGAACGCGTGCAGCACGCGGCCGCGCGCGTCGACGCCGCGGCGCCCGTGCTGGTATCGCTGCCGGGCACCGAGGTCAGCGCACGCCGCCAGTTGTTCACGCTCGAACGCGCGCAACTGCCGTGGCGCGTCGCGGGCGACGCCGACGCGATCACGTGGTCGGCGAGCGGCGCGGTGCGCATCGCGCTGACGGGCCCGAACGGCTGCGGCAAGTCGACGTTGCTGAGGATGCTCGCGGGCGAACTGGCGCCGCGCTCGGGCACCTGCACGATGCACGTGAGCGCCGCGTATCTCGACCAGCGGCTCGCGCTGCTGGACCCGGCGCGCTCGATCGTCGAACAGTTGCGCCTGCTCGATACGCCGCTTGCCGAAGGCGACCTGCGCAGCCGTCTCGCGCTGCTGCAACTCGACGCGACGCGGGCGACGCAACCGGCGCGGCAACTGAGCGGCGGCGAACGGCTGAAGGCCGCGCTCGCGTGCGCGTTGTGGCGCGGCACGCCGGCGCAACTGCTGCTGCTCGACGAGCCGACCAATCACCTCGATCTCGAATCGGTGCGCGCGATCGAAGCGGCGCTGGTCGGCTTCCCGGGTGCGATCGTGGTCGCGTCGCACGACGCCGCGTTTCTCGCGGCGCTCGAGCCGACGCACACGATGCAGTGGCAGCGTGACGGGTGGCGCTACGAACCCGTCGCGTGAGGAGAACGAAACAGTCTCAGCCGGCGGAGCGGAACCGCAGCACGCCGTCGTCGCCCTGCTCGCGCACGAGTTCGCCCGCGAGCCACAGCAGGTTCAGGTGCGCGAGCGCCTCGCCGAGCGCGAACGTCATCTGGTGGATGTCGAGCTCGCGGCGGCGGAACATGATCGGCACGATGTCGGCCGCGCTGCGCGGCTGCTCCGCGCACGCGACACGCACTTCGGCCAGGCGCGCATCGTGATGTTCGCGCAGTTGCGCGATGCGCGTGCGCACGCCGCGAAACGGCTTGCCGTGCGACGGCAGCACGAGCGTGTCGGGCGCCATCGTCTCGTAGCGGCCGAGCGATTCGAGGTACAACGCGAGCGGGTTCGCTTCCGGTTCGAGGTCGAACACCGACACGTTCGTCGAGATGCGCGGCAGCACCATGTCGCCGGAAATCAGCACGCCGTCCGCTTCGCTGTGGAGCGCGCAATGTTCAGGCGAATGGCCGAAGCCGGTGACGACGCGCCACGTGCGCGCGCCGATCGCGACCGCGTCGCCTTCGCGCAGGCGCCGGTAGCGCGGCGGCACGGCCGGCACGAGATCCGAGTAATAGCTGCGGCGGTTGCGCAGCTTGTCGAGCGCGGCCGGATCGGTCAGCCCGTGGCGCGCGAAGTGATCGGCGGCGGCCGCGCCGCCCGCGTTCGAGCCGTTACCGGCCGCCATCAGGCAGCCGAACAGGTATTCGCCGAGCGTCATCCACAGCCGCACGTTCCAGCGGCCCTTGTCGCCGCCTTCGCACAGCCAGTTCGCGAGGCCGAAGTGATCGGGGTGGCAGTGCGTGACGAGTACGCGCAGCACGGGCAGGCCGTCGAGATGCGTGTCGAAGATCTGCTCCCAGTGCGTGCGGATCGCGTCCGACGCGATCCCGCAGTCGACGATCGTCCAGCCGGCCTGCCCGTCGATCTCGTCGCGCAGCAGCCAGAGATTGATGTGATCGAGCGAGAACGGCAGCGGCATGCGCAGCCAGCGCACGCCGGGCGCGACCTCGAACGTGTCGCCCGGGGCGGGCAGCGTATCGGCGAAGGGGTAGTCGAGTTGGTGTTCCAGGGCGTTCATCGGTGGGGCGTCTCGTCGTTATCGGGGCGAACGCGTGCCGGCGGCAGCGCGCGGCGGGCGGTGCGTCGATTCTATCGCCGTCGCGCGAAACAGGTGCCCGACGAGCGCCGGCCCGCCAGAAAAAAGTTCGTGTCAGAATCGGTCCCGTACCCGTATCTTTACGCGAAGATGCATCGAACGGCGCCCAACGGCGATCAACACGCCGATTGACGGCCGTTCGCGCGTCACCGCGAAAGTCATTGAAACGCCGACTTGGGCGCTAAAATGGCGAGTGCTTACAGCCCCTTGAACGAGCCTGCACGCGATGAATCACTTCCCCAAACTGCTGTCGTCGCAGATCGGTTTCGACGTCGCGCAGACGATGCTCGAATACTTCGATCGCCATTACCGGATCTTCCGCGAAGCGGCGGTCGATGCGAAGACGCTGTTCGAGCGCGGCGACTGGCACGGGCTGCAGCGGCTCGCGCGCGAGCGGATCACGTCGTACGACGATCGCGTGAAGGAATGCGTCGAGGTGCTGGAAGACGAGTACGACGCGGAGAACATCGACGACGAAGTGTGGCAGCAGATCAAGCTGCACTACATCGGGCTGCTCACGTCGCACCGCCAGCCCGAGTGCGCGGAAACCTTCTTCAATTCGGTGTGCTGCAAGATCCTGCACCGCTCGTATTTCAACAACGATTTCATCTTCGTGCGCCCGGCGATCTCGACCGAGTACCTCGAGAACGACGAGCCGGCCGCGAAGCCGACCTACCGCGCGTACTACCCGGGCACCGACGGGCTCGCGGTCACGCTCGAGCGCATCGTCACGAACTTCCAGCTCGAGCCGGCGTTCGAGGATCTCGCGCGCGACATCGGCTGCGTGATGCAGGCGATCGACGACGAATTCGGCCACTTCGACGAAGCGCCGAATTTCCAGATCCACGTGCTGTCGTCGCTGTTCTTCCGCAACAAGAGCGCGTACATCGTCGGCCGCATCATCAACGCCGACCGCGTGCTGCCGTTCGCCGTGCCGATCCGCCACGTGCGCCCGGGCCTGCTCGCGCTCGACACCGTGCTGCTGCGCCGCGACCTGCTGCAGATCATCTTCAGCTTCTCGCATTCGTACTTCCTCGTCGACATGGGCGTGCCGTCCGCGTACGTGGATTTCCTCTGCACGATCATGCCGGGCAAGCCGAAGGCCGAGATCTACACGTCGGTCGGGCTGCAGAAGCAGGGCAAGAACCTGTTCTACCGCGACCTGCTGCACCACCTGTCGCATTCGAGCGACCGCTTCATCGTCGCGCCCGGGATCAAGGGCCTCGTGATGCTCGTGTTCACGCTGCCGTCGTTCCCGTACGTGTTCAAGATCATCAAGGACCACTTCCCGCCGCCGAAGGACACGACGCGCGCGCAGATCATGGAGAAGTACCAGCTCGTGAAGCGCCACGACCGCCTCGGGCGGATGGCCGACACGCTCGAGTATTCGAGCGTCGCGCTGCCGCTCGCGCGGCTCGATCACGCGCTCGTGCGCGAACTCGAGAAGGAAGTGCCGTCGCTGCTCGAATACGAGGACGACAAGCTCGTGATCAAGCACCTGTACATCGAGCGCCGGATGACGCCGCTCAACCTGTACCTGCAGAACGGCACCGACGCGGACGTCGAGCATGGCGTGAAGGAATACGGCAACGCGGTGAAGGAGCTGATGAAGGCCAACATCTTTCCGGGCGACATGCTGTACAAGAACTTCGGCGTCACGCGCCACGGCCGCGTCGTGTTCTACGACTACGACGAGATCGAGTACCTGACCGACTGCAACGTGCGGCGCGTGCCGCCGCCGCGCAACGAGGAAGACGAGCTGTCCGGCGAACCGTGGTATACCGTCGGCCCGCACGACATCTTTCCGGAGACCTACGGACCGTTCCTGCTCGGCGACCCGCGCGTGCGCGACGTCTTCATGAAGCATCACGCGGACTTTTTCGATCCCGCGCTGTGGCAGGCGAGCAAGGACAAGCTGATGCAGGGCGAGTTGCCCGATTTTTATCCGTACGACGCGACGCTGCGCTTTTGCGTGCGCTACCCCGCGCGCTTCGGCGCGACGGACCGGAACGACGGCGAAGGCGACGCGCAGCGCGCCGCCTGACGCCGGCAACACCGCAATCATGATCGACCCGATTTCCGCAACGGAATCCACACCGATGACTACCCAAGACAATCCGCTTTCACATCTGTTCGACAACAACGATGCCTGGGTCAAGCGCCAGCTCGCCGACGATCCCGATTTCTTCGCACGGCTCGCCGACCAGCAGGCGCCGGAATATCTGTGGATCGGCTGCTCGGATTCGCGCGTGCCGGCCAACCAGATCATCGGCCTGCCGCCGGGCGAGGTGTTCGTCCACCGCAACATCGCGAACGTCGTCGTGCACAGCGACCTGAACTGCCTGTCGGTGATCCAGTTCGCGGTCGACATCCTGCGCGTGAAGCACATCATGGTCGTCGGCCACTACGGCTGCTCGGGCGTGAACGCGGCGCTGCACAACCGCCGCGTCGGCCTCGCGGACAACTGGCTGCATCACGTGCAGGACGTGCGCGAGCGCCATGCGGCGCTGCTCGACGAATGGCCGGTCGGCGAAGCGCGCTACCGCCGCCTGATCGAGCTGAACTCGATCGAACAGGTCGTCAACGTGTGCCGCACGACGATCGTCAACGACGCATGGGCGCGCGGCCAGTCGCTGACCGTGCACGGGCTCGTGTACGGCGTGCACGACGGCCGGATGCGCAACCTCGGGATGTCCGTGTCGAATTTCGACGCGCTCGACGAAACCTACAGGCGCTGCGTGGCGGCGCTGACCGCGCGCGGCCAGCATGCGCCCGACAACGACATGGTCGCGGCGGACGCCGCGCAGCTCGACGGCGTCGCGCAGGCGGTCGCCGCCACGCTCAAGCCGTGCGACGACGCACAGTAACGTGCAATGACGGGCCGGCCGCCCGGCGGCGGCTGCCGCGCGGGCGCGGCACGCCTCGAACGGATCTGACACCGGCACTGCGTCGGCGGCGCCAACCCAAGGAGCGACGAGCATGAAAACCGTATTGATCGTCGGTGCATCGCGCGGCCTCGGCCGCGAATTCGTCCGGCAATACCGGCGCGATGGCTGGAACGTGATCGCCACCGCGCGCGACGCGGCGTCGCTCGACGCGTTGCGCGCGTTCGGCGCGCAGCCGCATGCGCTCGACATCGCGCAGCCCGAGCAGATCGCGGCGCTCGGCTGGAAGCTCGACGGCGAGCGGCTCGATGCGGCCGTGCTGGTGTCGGGCGTGTACGGGCCGCGCACCGAAGGCGTCGAGACGATCACCGCCGAGGATTTCGACGCGGTGATGCATACGAACGTGCGCGGGCCGATGCAGTTGCTGCCGATCCTGCTGCCGCTCGTCGAGGACGCGCGCGGCGTGCTGGCCGTCGTGTCGAGCCGGATGGGCAGCATCGCGGAGGCGACCGGCACGACCGGCTGGCTGTACCGCGCGAGCAAGGCCGCGCTGAACGACGCGCTGCGCATCGCATCGCTGCAGACGCGCCATGCCGCGTGCATTTCGCTGCATCCCGGCTGGGTGCGCACCGACATGGGCGGCGCGCAAGCCGCGATCGACCCGGAAACGAGCGTGACCGGCATGCGTCGCGTCATCGCCGAATCCGCTTCGGACGTGTCCCAGGCGAACGGCCGGTTCTTCCAGTACGACGGCATCGAGCTCAGCTGGTGAGTGGCGCCGGCAACCGGGCGTTGTTAATTCACATTCCGCATGATTTTGAACCGACCTGATGCATGCCCGTGCGGCGGCGCGTCGCCCGCGCACGCCGGCAAAGCGCCGGCGCCGCGCTATGCGGCCTGCTGCGGCCGCTTCATCGACGGCGGCGAAGCCGCCCCGACCGCGCTCGAATTGATGCGTTCGCGGTACAGCGCATACGTGCTGGGCGCGACCGCTTATCTGCGCGCGACGTGGGCCGCGCGCACCTGCCCGCCGGATCTCGACACCGACCCCGACGCGCCGGACGCGCCGCGCTGGCTGGGCCTCGCGGTCAAACGCCACACGCCGCTCGACGACCGGCATGCGGAGGTCGAATTCGTGGCCCGCTACAAGGTCGGCGGACGCGCGTACCGGCTCCACGAGACGAGCCGCTTCGAGCGCGACGAGCACGGATCCTGGCGCTATGTCGACGGCGAAGTAAGTGAACGCTGACAAATAGTTGCCATGTCAGACGCCGGGTAATTCCCGCATTGCACAACCCGATTTTGTCGGGCTACGATGGCCTCGAATTGGTCATGTTGCATGGCAGGGCTTACGGATGGCGTTCAGCAAGGTATTGGTGGGATGGATGGCGGCCTGTGCGCTGTCGGCCGCTCAGGCCGGTACGCTGCCGAGCGCCAATACGGGTGCCGGCGCCAGCGGATCGCTCGCCCATGCCGGGCACTTCGACTACGCCGACGCGAACCTGCCGCAGGTCGCCGCCGACCTCAACGAGCAGGTGCTGCGCATTCCGGCCGACGCGTCGGGCGCCGTCACGCTCGAGGCGACGCTTTTCAAGCCGAACGGCCCCGGCCCGTTCCCGCTCGTCGTCTTCAACCACGGTAAAAATACCGGCGATCTCCATCTGCAGCCGCGCAGCCGGCCGCTCGCGTTCGCGCGCGAATTCGTGCGCCGCGGCTATGCGGTGATCGCGCCGAATCGCCAGGGCTTCGCCGGTTCGGACGGCACGTACCAGCAGGAAGGCTGCAACGTCGGCAAGAACGGCATCGCGCAGGCCGCCGACGTCGATGCGACGGTGCGCTACATGTCGCGCCAGCCGTACGTCGATGCGTCGCGCATCGTCGTCGCCGGCACGTCGCACGGCGGCCTCGTGTCGATCGCATACGGCACCGAAGCCGCAGCGGGCGTACGCGGCATCATCAACTTCTCCGGCGGGCTGCGCCAGGACCTGTGCGACGGCTGGCAGCGCAACCTCGTCGACGCGTTCGACCAGTACGGCGCGCATACCGCCGTGCGGTCGCTGTGGCTGTACGGCGACAACGACTCGGTGTGGACGCCCGCGCTCGTCGCGCAAATGCACGACGCATACGTGTCGCACGGCACGCAGGCGCAGTTCATCGATTTCGGCCGCTACAAGGACGACGCGCACCGGCTGATCGTCGATCGCGACGGCGTGCCCGTGTGGTGGCCGGCCGTGCACGCGTTCCTCGCCGAACTGAATCTGCCGACCGCGGTGCGCTATGCGGTCGCGGACCCGCACGAGCCGAAGGCCACCGGCTATGCGTCGATCGATGCGGTCAACGCGGTGCCCTACGTCGACGAAGCGGGCCGCGAAGGCTATCGCCGCTTCCTGAACCAGCATCCGAGCCGCGCGTTCGCGGTGTCGTCGGAAGGCGCGTGGTCATGGGCCGAAGGCGGCGACGACCCCATGGCGCTCGCGCTCGACAACTGCGCGAAGCAAGGGGCAGGCGCGTGCCGGCTGTATGCGGTCAACGACCGCGTCGTGTGGAGCGACAACGCGACGCAGACGGCCGACAACGGCGACGATCACCCCCGCGACGTCGATACGCGCGCATTGGCTTCGCGCTGACGCGCGGCCGTCTTTCCTCTCGCTTCGCGCCCCCGGCCATTCGCGATTAGCGCGGCGCTCCGCCGCCTGCTCGTCAAATCGAGCGCAAACCGCGTAACGCTCGTTTTGACGAGCAATCGACTTGAATTCGCGCCGGCATGATCTATGATGATCGTTATTTCGATCACAATCGACTTAATGATCGATTTTACGAGCATGAAGGTCAATCAAGCTGCAGCCGCCAGCCCAGCCGCCCTCGCGGAAGCTGCGCGCGTTGGAGAAGCACTCACCCGTCTGCGCATCTCGCGGCGCGTTCAGCAGAACGAGGCGGCCACCCGCGCCGGGCTCTCGCGCAATACCGCCTATCGCATCGAAAAAGGCGATCCTGGCGTCGCGCTGGGGCAGTGGCTTCGGTATCTCGAGGCGATTGCGCCGGGAACCACCCTGCTGGAACTGCTCTCCGGAACAGACCCGTCGCTCAAGACACAGGCTGCCCGAGAACGCAGTCGACGCGTACGATCTCTCACGGACAACGAACTCAAGGATCTTGATTTCTGATGGTCGCCGTCGTCAAAAGACTCGCCGTGTTCGCCTATCTCGACGATGACTGGGCACCCGCCGGCCTGCTTCAAATGACCGAAGACGGCGCAGATCTGCAGGCATCGAGCTTCGCATACGGCTTGCGCTATATCGACCGGCCCAACGCCATCGAAATCGACCCGGTGAGCCTGAGTCTCGCGAGAAAGAACGAGATACGCGGCAAGATGAACTTCCCGACGGGCGGGTTGACGCAATTCGGCGGTATTCGCGACGCCGCGCCCGATGCATGGGGGCGACGCGTCATCGAAGCCAAACTCAAAGTCAGGGCCAACACGCTGCCCGAATCCACCTATCTTCTCCACGCGGGCAGTCAGCGGATCGGTGCGCTCGATATCCGGGAGAATCTGGACACCCCTCCGGGCCCGCAAGCCGGCAACGGCCTGCACAGCCTCGAGTATCTGATCGATTCGGCCGCACGCATCGAGGAAGGCGAGCCCGTGCCAGCCGAACTCGAAGCCATCTTCGTACAGGGCAGCGGTCTCGGCGGCGCCCGGCCAAAGGCTACGGTGCGAGACGAAAACGGCGTGCTTTGGCTGGCCAAATTCCCGAGTCGTAGCGACCGGTTGAACGTGGCGGTCATCGAAGAGGCCACGCTTCGTCTTGCAGCCCGGTGCGGCATTCGGGTCCCGCCCACCCGCATCGTCGACGTTGGCGGCCGACAAGTCATGTTGATCCGCCGATTCGATCGGTACTGGACTCACCCCGAGTTCGAAGCCCTTCGAGGGGACGACGCGCTATATCCGCCCCCCCGTGCCGGGGCAACCGAGCGAAGAATGCCCTTCGCGAGCGCATTAACGCTGGTCGGTTGTTCCGAGATGGAATCGATCGAGAAAAGTTATCAGGATGTGGCTCACGCGATCCGGCAGCATGGGCACGTGGACGCCATTCGGGCCGACAACAGGGAACTGTTCAAGCGGATGGTCTTCAACATCCTCGTGAGCAACGACGACGACCATTTACGCAATCACGGATTCATTCGCGACCCGCGTCTTCCCGGCTGGCGCCTTAGCCCGTTATACGATGTTCTGCCCCGTCCGAGCAGTGCACACGAGCGCTATCTGCACCTCGGCATCGGGCCGCAAGGCCGGCTCGCCACACTGGACAACGCGTTCAGTGCCCGGGATGCATTCGGCCTTTCGAAGGCAGACGCCGGACTCGCGATTGCGGAAGTCTGGCAACCGACACGCGAATGGAAGACGTGGTTCGAAGAGCATGGCGTGCCTGACAAGGAAGTCGACAAGATTGCGCCGGCGTTCCGTCACATCGACCACGTAGCCGACGCAGCACTTCGCAAGGCATTGCCCTGAACCTGCCCGCACGATTTCGTTCAGTCGTCCAGCCTTGCCCCCATTGATCGGGACAATCCGCGAAGCACGACCGCCCCTCGCCGCCGCACACACCGCGCCACCATCGTTCCCCCTATTTCACCGCCGGGCCGCGCCCGTCCCACGATTTTTTCCGTCGGGGGGTATCACTCGAACGTCGTCATCTGCGCGCATTTCGCCCGATCCGCCGCGTTCCGTCCCGAGCACCGGCGAACTGCGCCGAACTCCCGCCCCATAAGGCTTTGCGGCGTTTGTAACCGCTAGTGCAACGTCCGGCGGAACACGCTAATCTCTGCGCGTTTCGTGTTCCGCCGCGCGGCATCCCGTCGATGCCGCGCGGCCGTTTTACCCCCGGAGTCGCCTTGAGTACGCCAGCCACCGACGACTGGGTCGCGCGCAGCCTGCGCGCGGTCTGGCATCCCTGCACCCAGATGAAGCATCACGAGCGCCTGCCGCTCGTCCCCGTCGCGCGCGGCGCGGGCGTGTGGCTGTACGACCGCGACGGCCGCCGCTACTTCGACGCGATCAGCTCGTGGTGGGTCAACCTGTTCGGCCATGCGAACCCGGACATCAACGCGGCGTTGAAGGACCAGCTCGACACGCTCGAGCACGCGATGCTCGCCGGCTGCACGCACGAACCGGCGATCGAACTCGCCGAACGGCTGCATGCGCTCACCGCGCGCACGCTCGGCCATGCGTTCTTCGCGTCGGACGGCGCGTCGGCCGTCGAGATCGCGCTGAAGATGAGCTTCCACGCGTGGCGCAACCGCGGCCGCGCGAACAAGCAGGAATTCGTCTGCGTCGCAAACAGCTATCACGGCGAGACGATCGGCGCGCTCGGCGTGACCGACGTCGCGCTGTTCAAGGATGCGTACGACCCGCTGATCCGCCACGCGCACGTGGTCGCGTCGCCCGATGCGCGCAGCGCGCTGCCGGGCGAGACGGCCGCCGACGTCGCGGGCCGCGCGCTCGCGGACGTGCGGCGCCTGTTCGTCGAACGCGGCGACCGGATCGCCGCGCTGATCGTCGAGCCGCTCGTGCAGTGCGCGGCCGGCATGGCGATACACGATCCGTCGTACGTGCGCGGGCTGCGCGCGCTGTGCGACGAATTCGGCGTGCACCTGATCGCCGACGAGATCGCGGTCGGCTGCGGCCGCACGGGCACCTTCTTCGCGTGCGAGCAGGCCGGCGTCTGGCCCGATTTCATGTGCCTGTCGAAAGGCATCAGCGGCGGCTACCTGCCGCTGTCGCTCGTGCTCACGCGCGACGACGTGTTCGCGGCGTTCTACGACGACGACACGACGCGCGGCTTCCTGCACTCGCATTCGTACACGGGCAACCCGCTCGCGTGCCGCGCGGCCGTTGCAACGCTCGATCTGTTCGCGCGCGACGACGTGCTCGCGAGCAACGCCCGCAAATCGGCGACGCTGCGCGCGGCGCTCGCGCCGCTCGGCGCGCATCCGCACGTGCGCCACCTGCGCGAGCGCGGCACGCTGTTCGCATTCGACGTCGCGCTCGACGGCGACGCGGCGCGCGGTTTCTCGCGGCGCTTCTTCGAACAGGCGCTCGCGCGCGAACTGCTGCTGCGCCCGATCGGCACGACCGTGTACCTGATGCCGCCGTACGTGATGAGCGACGACGACATCGCGTGGCTCGCGCAACACACGCGCGACACGCTCGACGCCACGCTGGAGGACCTCCGCCGATGAGCCTGCTCGACACCCTGCAGCGCGGCCTCGCCGACCTCGACGCCCAAGGGCTGCGCCGCGTGCGCCGCATCGCCGACACCGCGTGCGACGCGCGCATGACCGTGGACGGCCGCGAGATCGTCGGCTTCGCGAGCAACGACTACCTCGGCCTCGCCGCGCATCCGGCGCTCGTCGCCGCGTTCGCGCAAGGCGCGCAGCGCTACGGCTCCGGCAGCGGCGGCTCGCATCTGCTCGGCGGGCATTCGCGTGCGCATGCCCGGCTCGAGGACGAACTCGCCGGTTTCGCGGGCAGTTTCTCCGATGCGCCGCGCGCGCTGTACTTCAGCACCGGCTACATGGCGAACCTCGCCGCGATGACGGCGCTCGCCGGCAAGGGCGCGACGATCTTTTCCGACGCCCTGAACCACGCATCGCTGATCGACGGCATGCGGCTGTCGCGCGCGAACGTGCAGGTCTATCCGCACGCCGATACGGCCGCGCTCGCCGCGCTGCTCGACGCGTCGGATGCCGAAACGAAGCTGATCGTCAGCGATACCGTGTTCAGCATGGACGGCGACGTCGCACCGCTCGCCGAACTCGTCGCGCTGGCCGAACGCCATCGCGCGTGGCTCGTCGTCGACGACGCGCACGGCTTCGGCGTGCTCGGCCCGCAGGGTCGCGGCGCGCTCGCGGCCGCCGCGCTGCGTTCGCCGCATCTCGTGTACGTCGGCACGCTCGGCAAGGCGGCCGGCGTCGCCGGCGCGTTCGTGATCGCGCATGAAACCGTGATCGAATGGCTGATCCAGCGCGCGCGCAGCTACATCTTCACGACGGCCGCGCCGCCGGCCGTCGCGCATGCGGTCTCGGCGAGCCTGAAGCTGATCGCGGGCGACGAAGGCGACGCGCGACGCGCGCACCTCGCCGCGCTGATCGAACGCACGCGCGCGCTGCTGCGCAACACGCGCTGGCAGCCGGTCGATTCGCAAACGGCCGTGCAGCCGCTCGTGATCGGCAGCAACGACGCGACGCTCGCGGCGATGCGCGCGCTCGACGCGCACGGCCTGTGGGTGCCCGCGATCCGGCCGCCGACGGTGCCGGCCGGCACGTCGCGGCTGCGCGTGTCGCTGTCGGCCGCGCATTCGTTCGACGATCTCGCGCGGCTCGAAGCCGCGTTGATCGAAGCCAGCGAGGCAGCCGCATGACCGCCGCCCCGCTTTCCGTCTTCGTCACCGGCACCGACACCGAAATCGGCAAGACCTTCGTGTCGGCCGCGATGCTGCACGGCTTCGCGCGGCACGGGCTGCGCGCGGCCGCGCTGAAGCCGGTCGCGGCCGGCGCGTACGAACGCGACGGCGTGTGGCGCAACGAGGATGCCGATCAGCTCGACGCCGCCGCGAACGTCGCGCTGCCGCCCGAGCTGCGCACGCCGTTCCTGCTGAAAGCGCCGGCCGCGCCGCACATCGTCGCCGCGCAGGAAGGCGTGACGCTCGACCTCGACACGATCGTCGCGTGCCATCGCGAGGCGCTGACGCGCGCGGACGTCGTCGTCGTCGAAGGCGTCGGCGGCTTTCGCGTGCCGCTGAACGACACGCAGGACACCGCCGATCTCGCGGTCGCGCTCGGCCTGCCCGTCGTGCTCGTCGTCGGCGTCCGGCTCGGCTGCATCAGCCATGCGCTGCTGACGGCCGACGCGATTCGCGCACGCGGCCTCACGCTCGCGGGCTGGGTCGCGAACCACGTCGACCCGGCCATGTCGTTCGCCGACGAGAACGTCGCGACGATCCGCGACTGGCTCGCGCGCGAGCACCGCGCGCCGCTGCTCGGGCGCATCGCGCACCTGAGTCCGGCCAACTCCGAATCCGCCGCGGCGATGCTCGACATCGCCGCGCTCGTCGAGTCGCTGCGCACCGCGCGGCATTGACCCGACCGATCCCCCCCATCCCGCCCAGGACAGGAAAACGAAATGACCCAAGCCCAGACCGCCGCCGTGCAACCCGACGCGATTCCCGTTGCCGCACCGGCCCCGCAACGCTGGCGCGTCGCCGACGTCGTCGCGCTGTTCGAGTTGCCGTTCAACGACCTGATGTTCCGCGCGCAGCAGGTGCATCGCGAGCACTTCGACGCGAACGCGGTGCAGTTGTCGACGCTGCTGTCGATCAAGACGGGCGGCTGCGAGGAAGATTGCGGCTACTGCTCGCAGTCGTCGCACCACGACACGGGCCTGAAGGCCGAGAAGCTGATGGACGTCGACGCGGTGCTCGACGCCGCGCGCGCGGCGAAGGCGAACGGCGCGAGCCGCTTCTGCATGGGCGCCGCGTGGCGCAACCCGAAGGAGCGTCACATGCCGGCGCTGACCGAGATGGTGCGCGGCGTGAAGGAACTCGGCCTCGAAACCTGCATGACGCTCGGCATGCTCGAGGACGAGCAGGCGCAGCAGCTCGCCGACGCGGGCCTCGACTACTACAACCACAATCTCGACACGTCGCCGGAGTTCTACGGCCAGGTGATCTCGACGCGCACCTACCAGGATCGCCTCGACACGCTCGACCGCGTGCGCGACGCAGGCATCAACGTGTGCTGCGGCGGCATCATCGGGATGGGCGAATCGCGCCGCGAACGCGCCGGGCTGATTTCGCAGCTCGCGAACCTGAACCCGTATCCGGAGTCGGTGCCGATCAACAACCTCGTCGCGATCGAAGGCACGCCGCTCGAAGGCACCGCGCCGCTCGATCCGTTCGAGTTCGTGCGCACGATCGCGGTCGCGCGCATCACGATGCCGAAGGCGGTCGTGCGCCTGTCGGCCGGCCGCGAGCAGCTCGACGACGCGATGCAGGCGATGTGCTTCCTCGCCGGTGCGAACTCGATGTTCTACGGCGACCAGTTGCTGACGACGAGCAACCCGCAGACGCAGCGCGACCGCGCGCTGTTCGAGCGCCTCGGGATTCGCGCGAGCCAGGCCGCTGCGCTGGCGGAAAACGCGTAAGCGGTCACGGCCGGCGCGCCGCGCCCGCCAATGAAAAAGCCGGGGCATGCCCCGGCTTTTCTTCATCCGATCGTCTGCACCGGATTCCCCTGCGCTTCACGGATCACCGTCTTCTCCACCCGCCAGCGCACGCCATCGAGCCCGTCGATCGCGTACTCGCCGGCACGCGGCTTCAGCGTGCGCGCCAGCGCCTGCACGGTCGCATCGGTGAGCCGCAGCGTCAGCGTGCCGTCTTCGTCGGTCACGCCGTTCGCGTCGCCGCGCACGAACCGCACCGCGCCGTCGTGACCGACGAGGCGAAACGGCCGGTCGAACGGCAGCCGCAGCGGCAGCAGCGTGACGAGTTCGTCGACCTGCCGTGCGCCGACGGTGAGCTCGATCACCGGCGCGCGCAGCAGCCGCTTGCGGGTTTCCCAGCCGAGCACGTCGGTAAACAGATAGCCGCTCGCCGAGCCATCGCGCTGCGTCCCCGCGTCGACCTGCTCGCGCACGTCGGCGCGTTCGAGCAACGACGCGCGGCCGAGATCGGTCACCCACAGCGGCATGTGCGGCAGCAACGTGTCGAGCAGCGCGCGCGTGCGCCAGCGCTTCGCGGCACGTTCCTCGTCGAGCGTCAGCCCGACGACCTGCAGGAACGCGAGACGGCCGTGCGGCGTGTCGATCGCCGGCAGTTCCGGATCGAACGCGAAGCCCATCGAGCAGAGCGCCGTATCGGTATCGAGCGCGATCGGGCCGTTGGCCGTCATCCAGTGGCCGTCGTCGAACGCGTTGCCGGTCTGGAACACGTAGCGTGCGAGATTCTGCAGGAAGCTGAACACCCAGCGAGGCGGTTCGTCGTCGCCGGCCGCGCACGCCACGCGCATCGTCAACTCGAAGCCGAAGCCGCTGACGGCCGGATCGTCCGACTCCTTCGCATACAGCTCGCTCAGCCCGTACGTGACGAAATGCCAGTGCGGTACGGGTTCCGCGCGCTGCCACACGCTGATCCCGTCGAGCGGATCGGAGCCGCCGAGCCGCCACTTGACCAGCGTGCCGTAGTGCTTCGGCGCCTGGCCCGGATAAAGGCGCGCGAGCGCAGCGTCGATCGCGTCCCAGCCGGGCGCGGCATCGTCGTCCGCGCCGTCATGCGTATCGTGCGTGGCGTCCGTCATGTGGCCCTCTCTCCCCGGCGATGTCGTGTTTTGTGGCGTTGGTACGTGCGTCACACGTGCGACGTCGCGCCGTCGAGCGCCGCGCGCACGCGCTCGACGCGCTGCGCGTCGATGGGCGCCAGCACCTCGCCGCGCGGCCGCACGCCCGAGCCGAAATGCACCGCGCGCACGCCGGTGGCGCGCACGAAATCGCCGACCGCCTCGATCGTGAGCCCCGAGCCGGCCAGCACCGTGCAGGTCGTGCCCGCCGCCTGCCGCACGAGCCGCGTGATCGTCGCGACCGCATCGAGCACCGACGGATGGCCGCCCGACGTCAGCACGGACGTGACGGCCGGCACGCGCAGCAGCGCGTCGAATGCGGCGTTCAGATCGCGCGCGACGTCGAACGCGCGGTGGAACGTGAGCGCGCGCCCGTCCGCGGCGGCCGCGATGCGGGCCAGCGCGCCGAGATCGACGTCGCCGCGCGCATCGAGCGCGCCGAACACGACGCCGTTCGCGCCGGCGGCGACGGCCGCCCGCACGTCGCGCTCGATCACGCGCAGGTCGTCGGCGTCATAGACGAACGAGCGGCTGTGCGGACGCACGATCACGTTGACGGGAATCGGCACGGCGGCCACGACGGCCTCGATCAGCCCGACGCTCGGCGTCAGCCCGCCTTCGGTGATCGCGGTCACGAGTTCGAGGCGGTCGGCGCCCGCGCGGGCGGCGGCCTTCGCATCGCCGACGGTCGTGGCGATCACTTCGAGGAGAACGGAAGAAGCGGCGTGTCGGTTCATGGGCGGCCCGCGAATCGTCTGGACAATTCGCGCATCCTAGCCGAGCCGCGCGACGGACGCCAGCGTGCTGGCGGCCGCGCGCGTCGGTCGCGTACGTCGGTCGCGTACGTCGGTCGCGTACGTCGGCCGCGTACGTCGGTTACGTACGTCAGCCGCGTATTTCAGCCGCGCCGCACGAGCCAGATGCCGACGAGCGCGGACAACGCCGTCACCGCGGTGCCCGGCATGAACCGGAACATGCGCGCGTCGAAGTACGCTCCCTGCTGCTGCATCACGTCGACGATCGCCGGTGTGAGCAGGAGCATCGTCCAGCCCACCATCCCGAGCGCGGTGGTCGCGGCCGCGACGAGCAGCACGATGCCCGCGCCGCGCGCACGCGGCCGGAATGCACCGGCAAACGCGCCCGCGAAGAGCAGTACGGCCGACACCGCGAACAGCACGGCGACGAATACGGCCGTCGCGCCCGCCTGGCCGACTTTCAGGAACGCGGCCATTTGCGCGGCAAGCACGCAGAAGCCGGCGATCGAGAACAGCGCGATCGCCAGCGCGTTGCGCACGACGCTCACGCAACGGCCTGCCGGAAATACGCGGTCGCCGGGCGCCGGAACAGCAGGTAGACGAACAGCGCGAACAGCAGGACGCCCGGGATCAGCACCGCGAGCATCGACGCCGGCATGTTGATCAACGAAAACGCCATGCCGAACACGAACGTCACGACATAGGCGTTGCGCGACCATTCGCGCCCCTTGAGGATCGCGATGCCGATCACGACGTGCGCGGCTTCGATGATCATGCTGATGCCGAACGTCGCCCAGACGGGCAGCAGGTAGTGCGACATCAGCGCCTGGGTGGTCGGCATGCCGATCGAGAACGGCGTGTAGACGCAGGTGATCGCGTTGGTCACGATGATGATCCACGCGAGGATGGTCAGCGAAATCGGTCTTTTCATGGTGTTTTCCTTTTTATATTCGCCGCCATGGTGGCCCCCGGGACGGCGCGCGCACGGTCACGACTACCGCGCTCGCGCCATTGTCGGGGAACCGCACGGCGAACGCAACGGACGTCCCCGCGCCGTCGCTCGCCGCATCCGGACCGCGTGCCGCTAGGCGGCCTGCTCGTCGTCGTCGCTCCAGTCGATATCGCCGCACAGCACGCGCTGCGCCTCGCCGACGCGCACGGCCACCGACAGCGTCACGCACGGCTGCGCCTCGTTGATCGACAGGTACGGCCGCGTGACCTGCACGCGCCCCGGTTCGGCGATCGCCGAGCGGAAATACGGCCGGCGCAGCCAGTTCGCGCCCTGCGCGTCCGCCAGCGGCGAAAAGCGCGCCTCGGCCAGCGCGCGATCGGCGCGCAGCACGACGTTGCGGCCCGACTGACGGCCCTGTGCGTCGAGCAGGAAACAGCGCGCGGCCGCGTCGAGCGCGAGGAAGTTCCAGCACACCTCGTCGAGCGGCTCGCCGGCTTCGAGGCGCTCGGCCGCGCGCTCGAACGCGCGCAGGTACGGGGCGAGCCGCTGCGTGTCGCGTCGCTCGCGCGCTTCGGTCTGCTGACGAAAGCGCTCGGTCAGCTCGCCGATGCAGCCGGTCGCGGCCGCGCTGTCGGGCAGCCCCGGCGCCGGCCGGCCGAAGTAGTAGCCCTGCACGAAATCGGCCTCGCACGACAGCGCGATCTGCGCTTCGTGCTCGGTCTCGATCCCTTCGACGAGCACCAGCTTGCCGGCCTCGTGCAACAGCGTCACGAGCCCGTGCAGGATCGCGGTGAGCCCCGTGCGATGCGCCGCGTGCGACAGCATGATCCGGTCGAGCTTCACGATGTCCGGGTTCAGCTGCCAGATCCGCTCGAGGTTCGAATGGCCGGCGCCGAAATCGTCGAGCGCGATCAGGAAACCGTGCGTGCGGAACTCGCGCACGGCCTCCGCGAGCCGCTCGACGTCCTCCGCGCGCTGTTCGAGCACTTCGAGCACGATGCGCCGCGGCGGCATGCCGAGCCGCTTCAGGTTCGCGAGCAGCGCGGCCGCCTGGAACGGATCCGTGAGCACGCCCGGATGGACGTTGAGAAACAGCCACTCGCGCTCCGCGCCGAGCAGCGCGAAGTTCTCCAGATGCAGCGCCTGCGCGAGCCGGTCGAGCTGCAGCAGTTCGCCGCGGCGCGCGGCTTCGCCGAACACGTCGAGCGGCGACACGGCGCGGTCGAGCGCATCGTGCGCGCGCAGCAGCGCCTCGTAGCCGACCGCACGCTGGTGCGACAGGCTGAATATCGGCTGGAATACGGTCGTGAGCGTCAGGTCGCGGTGCTGCGTCGCGAGCCGTTCGAAGCCGGAGCTCATCTCCCGCTCGAACCGGTACGGCGACGCGGCGGCCGGACGCTCCTGTTGCACGATCGTCATGCCCTTCTCCTGGTGATGCAGTCGAACGCGGCGTCCGGCGATACGGACGACGAACGGGACGGCGCGCGCAATGTCATGGTTGGACCCTCGGTTGCCCGGCTCGGGCCGGGCGGCTTGTCCACCTTCAAGCAAGCTCCGTGCAAGGTGCGCGGACCCCATGCGCCGCACGGCCGCGCCGGGCCGCCGCACCACCGTGGCGCACCGCCGGCGCACCATTTCCGTGCGCACGCACCGGCCGCTCGAGCGCATCCGTCACGTCGGCACGCTACACTCCGTACGACCGTTTCATTCTGCCTATCCGCCGTATCGATGGAAATCGTCTTCACAGTCCTCATTCTGCTGCTGACCGTCGCGCTGTCCGGCGCCGTCACGCGCCTCCTGCCGTTGCAACTGCCGCTGCCGCTGATGCAGATCGCGTTCGGCGCGATGCTCGCGTGGCCGAAGCTGAACCTGCACGTCACATTCGACCCCGAAATCTTCATGCTGCTGTTCATTCCGCCGCTGCTGTTCGCGGACGGCTGGCGAATTCCCAAACGCGAGCTTTACCTGCAGCGCCGCGCGATCCTGATGCTCGCGTTCGGGCTCGTGTTCATGACGGTACTCGCAGTCGGCTACTTCGCGCATTGGCTGATTCCCGAGTTGCCGCTGCCGATCGCGTTCGCGCTCGCGGCGGTGCTGTCGCCGACCGACGCGGTCGCGCTGTCCGGCATCGCAGGCAAGGGGCGCATTCCGCCGCAACTGATGCACATCCTCGAAGGCGAGGCGCTGATGAACGACGCGTCGGGCCTCGTCGCGCTGAAGTTCGCGATCGCGGCCGCGCTGACCGGCGTGTTCTCGCTGCGCGCCGCGTCGGTCACGTTCGTGATCGTCGCGGCCGGCGGGCTCGCGACGGGCGCGATCGTGTCGTGGGTGTTCAGCGCGCTGTCGACGCGCTTCCTGAATGCCGAGCAGGAAGGCGACCCGGCCCCCGGCATCGTGATGACGCTGCTGGTGCCGTTCGCGGCCTACCTGTTCGCCGAGCACCTCGACCTGTCGGGCGTGCTCGCGGCCGTGTCGGCCGGGATGATGATGAATTACACGAGCTTCTCGCGCAAAAGCACCGTCGCGTCGCGCGTGCGCGCCGAAAGCACGTGGGCGATGATCGAGTTCGTGTTCAACGGCATGGTGTTCATCATGCTCGGGCTGCAGTTGCCGCACATCATCGGCCGCGCGCTCGTCGACGCGCACCATACGAGCGACGCGCTGGTCGGCCGCATGATCTTCAACGTGTGCGCGATGATGCTCGCGCTGTATGCGATCCGCTTCCTGTGGGTGTGGCTGCTGCGCTGGTTCGCGAGCCGCCGCGCCGCGCGCCACGGCCTCGCCGGCACGATGGCCGGCGTGCGCACGATCGCGGTGATGACGGTCGGCGGCGTGCGCGGCGCGGTCACGCTCGCCGGCGTGCTGTCGATTCCGGTCGCGCTGTCCGACGGCGCGCCGCTGCCGGGCCGCGACACCGCGGTCTTCATCGCGTCGGCCGTGATCCTGGGCTCGCTGATCGTCGCGGTGATCGGTCTGCCGCTGCTGCTGCGCGGCGTGCGCTCCACGCGCAACCCGCTCGGCGACGAGGAGCGCCTCGCACGCTCGGCCGCCGCGCAGGCCGCGATCCGCGCGGTCGATTCGTCGCACGACGCGATCTCGGCCGATCTCGACGAATCGGGCGCGGCACGCTGCGCGGACATCTCCGCACGCGTGATGGACCAGTACCGCCGCCGGCTGGCCGCGCTGGCCGAAGACGGCCCCACGCCGCGTGCGCAAGCGCAGCAGGCCGAAACGATGGAGCTGCAGATGCGGATCGCGGCCGTGCGCGCGGAACGCTCGGCGCTGTATCGGCTGCGCAGCGACAGCAAGATTTCCGACGAGACGCTGACGAAGCTGCTTCGCGAGATCGACCTGTCCGAAACCGCGCTGTCGACGCGCAAGAAAGGCATTCTTTGAGCGACCGGCCGCGGCCTGCGCACCGCCGCCCGCGGGCATGAAAAAACGGCGACGCATCGGCGTCGCCGTTTTCGCCTCCGCTCGCGATCGCGTTACTTCGCGACGACGACCGGAATCCCCTTCAGCATCCCCGCGCCCTTCATCTCGTCGAGCGCGTGCTGCACGGCCGCGCTCGTCGCCGCGTCGATGCCGAGCTGCAACGCGAGCTCGCGTTCCGCGCGCTTCACGCCGGCGAGGTTACGCACCTTCACGTGGCCGAAGCCGCGCACGCGCGCGTGCAGGTCGGCCAGTTGCACCACCTGCGCCGCATTGCCGGGCGTCATCGCGGCGAACGCACGCGCGAGCGTGGTCTCATAGTCGTCGACCAGCGCGCGCTCCATCTTGCGCTCGACCGTGCGGCCGAACGGATCGAGCCACGTGCCGCGCAGGCTGCGCACGCGCGCCAGCATGCCGAGCACCGGCCACATCCACTGGCCGAACATGCGCTTCTTCGGCGTGCCGCCGTCGCTGCCGGCCTTCGCGACCGTCGGCGGCGCCAGGTTGAACTTCACGCGGTACGCGTGGCCCGGCACGCCTTCGAACTGCGCTTCGAGCGCCGAGCGGAACGCGTCGTCGGTGTACAGCCGCGCGACTTCGTATTCGTCCTTCACCGCGAGCAGCCGGTAGAACGTCGTCGCGACCGCGCGCGTGAGCGCGTCGTCGCCCTTCGCGCGCGCCGCGTTCACCAGCGCACGGTAGCGCTCGACGTAGCGCGCGCCGCCGTATGCGTCGAGGCGCGCTTCGCGATCGGCGATCAGCTCGGCGAGCGTCTCCGGCGCGGCGTGGGCGGCCACCGCATGCCGCGCGTTCCACAACGCATCGAGGCCCGCCGCGTCGCCGGCCGCCATCCGGCCGATCGAGAACGCGAGCTTGTTCATCGGCACCGCGACGTTGTTCAGCTCGATCGCGCGCATCATCGCGGCGAGCGACACCGGTACGAGGCCGAGCTGCCACGCGTAGCCGAGCATCAGGATGTTCGCGCCGATCGAATCGCCCAAGAACTTCGCGGCGAGCGCCTGCGCGTCGCAGCTCGACAGGTAGCCGTCGCCGGCCGCGTGGCGCATCTTCTCGAGCAGCGCATCCGCGTGCAGGTTCGCGTCGGGGTTCTGCACGAACGACGCATTCGGGATCCGGTGCGTGTTGACGACGATTCGCGAACGCGCGTGGCGCACCGTCTGCAGCGCTTCGGCGCTCGCGCCCACGACCATGTCGCACGCGAGCAGCACGTCGGCTTGCTGCGTGTCGATGCGCACCTGGTTCAGCCAGCGGTCGCTGGACGCGATCCGCACGAACGACAGCACCGAGCCGCCCTTCTGCGCGAAGCCCATGAAGTCGAGCACCGATGCGCTCTTGCCTTCGAGGTGCGCGGCCATGCTGATCAGCGCGCCGACCGTCACGACGCCGGTGCCGCCGACGCCCGTCACCAGCATGTCGAACGGCGCCGCGTCGAGATGCGTCGCCGGCACCGGCAACGCGTCGACGCGCGCGGCGAGCGCCGCTTCGTCGAATGCGGCGCCGGCCGCCTTCTTCAGCGCCGCGCCTTCGACCGTCACGAAGCTCGGGCAGAAGCCGTTCACGCACGAATAGTCCTTGTTGCACGACGACTGGTCGATGCGGCGCTTGCGGCCGAGCGGCGTTTCGAGCGGCTCGACCGACAGGCAGTTCGACTGCACGCCGCAATCGCCGCAGCCTTCGCACACCGCGTCGTTGATGAACAGGCGCTTGTCCGGGTCGGGGAATTCGCCTTTCTTGCGGCGGCGGCGCTTCTCGGCCGCGCAGGTCTGGTCGTAGATCAGCACGGTGACGCCCGGCGTCTCGCGCAATTCGCGCTGCACCGCGTCGAGTTCGCTGCGGTGATGGAACGTCGTGCCGGCCGGGAACTGCCCGTGATGGCCGTCGTACTTCTGCGGCTCGTCGGACACCACGACGAAGCGCGACACGCCTTCCGCCTCGACCTGCCGCGCGATCTGCGGCACCGAGATGCTGCCGTCGACCGGCTGGCCGCCCGTCATCGCGACCGCGTCGTTGTAGAGGATCTTGTACGTGATGTTCGCTTTCGCGGCGACCGCCTGGCGGATCGCGAGGATGCCCGAGTGGAAGTAGGTGCCGTCGCCGAGGTTCTGGAACACGTGCTTCGTGTTCGTGAACATCGCGTGCGCGGCCCAGTCGACGCCCTCGCCGCCCATCTGGATCAGCCCGGTCGTGTCGCGTTCCATCCACGACGCCATGAAGTGGCAGCCGATGCCGGCCTGCGCGATCGAGCCTTCCGGCACCTTCGTCGACGTGTTGTGCGGGCAGCCCGAGCAGAAGTACGGCGTGCGCTTCACCGCATCGGCCTCGTTCGACAGGATCTGCGGCGCGACGAGATCGACGACGCGCTCGCGGCGATCGAGCGCCGGCTTGTGCCGTGCGAGCCAGTCGGCGAACACCGGCAGGATGCGCGACGGACGCAGCTCGCCGAGCTCGGACAGCAGGCACGCGCCGGCCACGTCATGCTTGCCGAGCACGCGCGGGCGCGCGCCTTCGGTGCGGTTGTACAGGTAATCCTTGATCTGCTGCTCGATGACCGGGCCTTTCTCCTCGATCACCAGCACTTCGGCAAGCCCGTCGACGAAGGTCTCGAGCCGCGTCATTTCGAGCGGATACGACAGGCCGACCTTGTAGATCCGCACGCCGGCCGCGTCGAGATCGGCGACCGTCAGGTCGAGGCGGCGCAGCGCTTCCATCAGGTCGAGGTGCGCCTTGCCGCAGGTGACGATCCCGACGTTCGCGTGCGCGCTCGGCGCGATCCACTTGTCGATGCTGTTGGCGCGCGCGAAATGGCGGACCGCGTCGAGCTTCGCCGCGAGGCGCGCCTCGATCGTGAGGCTCGGCAGGTCGGGCCAGCGGTTGTGCAGGCCGCCCGCGGGCGGCGTGAACCCTGCCGGCGCCGGCCAGCGCGTCTGCAATGCATCGAGGTCGACGGTCGAGCCCGACTCGACCGTTTCCGAGATCGCCTTGAAGCCGACCCACGCACCCGAGTAGCGCGACAGCGCCCAGCCGTACAGGCCGAATTCGAGCATGTCGGCGATGTTCGACGGGTTCACGACCGGCATGTGCCACGCCATCATCGCGAAGTCGCTCTGGTGCGGCATCGACGACGACACGCAGCCATGGTCGTCGCCCGCGACGACCAGCACGCCGCCGTGCGGCGACGAACCGTACGCGTTGCCGTGCTTCAGCGCGTCGCCCGCGCGATCGACGCCCGGGCCCTTGCCGTACCACATCGCATACACGCCCTCGACCGTGCGCTCGGGGTCGGCCTCGACCCGCTGCGTGCCGAGCACGGCCGTGCCGCCGAGTTCCTCGTTGATCGCGGGCAGGAAGCGCACGCCGCTCGCGTCGAGCAGTTTCTTCGCCTTCCACAGCTGCTGGTCGACCATGCCGAGCGGCGAGCCGCGGTAGCCGCTGACGAAGCCGGCCGTGTTCAGCCCCTGCTCGACGTCGGCCGCGCGCTGCATCAGCAGCAGGCGGATCAGCGCCTGCGTGCCGGTCAGGAAGATCCGGCCGCGCGTCGCGGTCAGGTTGTCGGTCAGGCGGTAGTCGGACAGGGCAGGCGTGCCGTCGACGGGCAGGCGGGCGGTCATGGGGGGAGTCTCCGGATTGTGCTGTTCTGGGCCGTGCGCGGCGGGGCGTCGGATGACGCGCCGGTGCCGGCAGCGAATGGCTCTATTTTTTCGCGCGCCGCCGAGAATGTTTTTCCTCATCTTGCTCGGACCGGCGCACGGCGAGAAAAACTGCGCAGCTTTTGGCCGACATTTGAGAGAGTTTTCGCGCGGGCGGCAGGAGCGCGGTGGGTGATGCGTCGGCGGTGGTCGACGCTCGGGCGGAAAAGCCTGCGCAGGTCGCAAGGGTCGCCGCCCGACCGGCGATCGGCGCGCGAACCCCGACCGACAAGGGTTTCGGCGGCATCGGCCGTCACCCTCACCAATGAAATGCACAGCGTTCCGAGTGGCCGGAAACGACGGATGTCCACAACGCCGCCCCCTTCGGCCGATCGGGCTCGCGTGCTCACCGTTCGATTGCACAGCATTTCGAGTGGCGTCGGGGCCGGGATGTCCACATCCGGAATCGACACGCGGGACGCTCGGCAGCGGCGCTCACCGTCGAAATTCACAGCTTGGCGAGTGGGTCGCGGCGATGGATATCCACATCGGAAATCGCGGGGTTTCGTCGGTCCTCTGCTTGCGCTCACCGCTCGAATACACAGCGTCGAGCATGGGTTTGGAGGGCGGATAGCCTCGCCGGAACCCGCATGCCGCGCGATTGCCGGCTCGCACTCACCTTTGAAATACACAGGGTTTCAACTGGCTGCAGGGCAGTTGTCCACATCCGGATCTACGTTGCCTCCTGGCCATCCGGGCACCCCCTCACCGTTGAAAACCACAGCGCTTCGAGTGATCGACCGGCCGGATGTCCTCGCCTGAACACGCAGGCCATGCGATTGCCGACCCACTCTCACCGTTGATATACACAGGGTTTCAACTGGCTGCGGTGGCAGTTGTCCACGTGCGGATTTGCGTTGCCTCCCGGCCATCCGGGCACTCTCACCGTTGAAAACCACAGCGCTTCGAGTGATCGACCGGCCGGATGTCCTCGCCTGAACACGCAGGCCATGCGATTGCCGACCCACTCTCACCGTTGATATACACAGGGTTTCAACTGGCTGCGGTGGCAGTTGTCCACGTGCGGATTTGCGTTGCCTCCCGGCCATCCGGGCACTCTCACCGTTGAAAACCACAGCGCTTCGAGTGATCGACCGGGCCGGATGCCCTCGCTTGAAGACGCTGGCCATGCGATTGCCGACTTATTCTCACCGTTGATATACACAGGGCTTCAACTGGCTGCGGTAGCGGTTTGTCCACGTGCGGATCTGCGTTGCCTCCCGGCCATCCGCGCACCCTCACCGTTGAAAACCACAGCGCTTCGAGTGATCGACCGGGCCGGATGCCCTCGCCTGAACACGCAGGCCATGCGATTGCCGACTCACTCTCACCGTTGATATACACAGGGACTCAACTGGCTGCGGTGGCAATTGTCCACGTGCGGATTTGCGTTGCCTCCTGGCCATCCGGGCACTCTCACCGTTGATATACACAGGGACTCGACTGGCTGCGGTGGCGGTTGTCCACGTGCGGATCCGCGTTGCCTCCCGGCCATCCGGGCATCCTCACCGTTGAAAACCACAGCGCTTCGAGTGATGGAGCGGGCCGGATATCCACATGGACGAGCGTTCTCCGATCGATAACCACCGCGCGTCTCGAAGGACGCCGACGACCGTCCATACTGGAAGCGGCTCATCACGCGATCAGGCACCGATGCTCACCGTCGAGATACACAGTGCCCAGAGTCGTTTCGGTGGACGGATGTCCACACGGCAATGCGCGTAGCCGTTGCTCGCAATCTGGCTCCTCGGCCTGACAGGAACATCGCTTCGCGTGGCGTCGGCGGTCGAACGGCCGCATCCTGAAAGGCGACACGCCGATCGCGGGCTCATGCTCACCATTGAATTGCACAGCGCGCAGAGCCGCTGGAGCAAGCGGCCAAGCGCGTCGAAATCCGCGCGTTGCGAACCACGCACCGGCGCTCACCGTTAGAATGCACAGCCGTTCGATTGGGGGCCGGAGCCGGATATCGACATCGCCCGGCCCGCATGCCCGGGGGCGCATACGCGCGCCATCGGCTAGAATGCGCGTCGCCCCGCACGGCGACACTGGCTCGAAACCCGCGTCGGGGCGGGCGCGCAGCCGGATCGGTCGCGGCACTCACCATTGAATTTCACAGCATTTCGCTTCGTCCGGACGCGAGTTGTCCACACCCCGCTTCATGTCTTGCGCAGCATCCGGTCATCCTCACCGGTGAAAACCACAGGGCGCCGAGTCGTTTCGACGCGCGGATATCCACAACCGGAGGCGCGACCGGATCTTCATCTGCCGATCGACGGACGCCTTGGCGCACGAAATCCCGGAAAAGCCGAAGAGGCTTGTCCGGACGGCCTCGACGGCACACTCACCGTTCAATTGCACAGCGTTTCGAGTGCTTTGGCGGCGTGTTGTCCACATCCCGTCGACGCGGCTTCGTCGCGCCGGCACGCCCGGGCGACGTTATTCCGCGATCGACCGGATGACCTTCGCCGGATTGCCGCCGACCAGCGTATTCGGCGGCACGTCCCGGGTGACGACGGCCGCGGCCGCGACGACCGCGTTCTCGCCGATCGTCACGCCGCCGATGATCGTCGCCCCCGCGCCGATCCACACGTTCCGCCCGATCACGATCGGCTTCGCGACCACGCCGTCGCGTCGCCGCGACGGTTCGACCGGATGACCGGACGTGATGAGGCTGACGTTCGGGCCGATCATCACGTCGTCGCCGATCTCGAGTCCGCCCAGGTCGTAGAACGTGCAGTTCTGGTTGACGAACACGTTGCGCCCGAGCTTCATGCCGGCGCCGCCCGTCGCATGGAACGGCGGGATCAGCACGAAACCGTCGTCCACCTGCGTGCCGATCAGTTCGCCGAACAATGCGCGCACGTCCGCCGCATCGTCGAACGTCAGGCGGTTGAGCCGCGCGGTGATCGCCATCGCCCGTTTGATCTCGGCCACCATGGCCGCCGATTCGGGTGTCCTGCGCGGAATGATC
The DNA here is from genome assembly GCF_001526365.1 of Burkholderia sp. MSMB1835. NCBI lineage: Bacteria > Pseudomonadati > Pseudomonadota > Betaproteobacteria > Burkholderiales > Burkholderiaceae > Burkholderia > Burkholderia sp. MSMB1835. The sequence continues at coordinate 48,640 of NZ_LOYP01000058.1, read as the reverse complement.
GTGGTGCGATCGTCGTTTGCCATGCGTGACGGGTCTCCATTAGGTGCGGGGTTTGCGCGATGCGTCGGCGATCGCGGGCGAACGGCCGATTGCGTTGCCGCGTGCGCGGAGGCTGCGGATTGGGCCCGGCACATTGTAGTGATGCCGCTTTTTCGCCGGGATTTTCTAGAGGTTCAGTAAATAACTAGTTTTTGCATAACTAGTTATTTACTGAACCTCCGTCACATAAGAGTTTCATCGCGTCTTCCGCCGGCTTCACCCCATGCAGCCGACTCGAACGCGCTCGCCGAGCGCCTCTAGCCGAGCGCCCCTGTCCCAACCTCCCGCGCTCGGGTACGCTTGAGCCTCCACCGGATCGACACCTGCACCCAAACGCGGAGGCGCGATGAAGCTCTACTACTGGCCGAAGACCCGGGCATTCCGGGCACTGTGGATGCTCGAGGAAATCGGTGTGGTGTACGAACTCGTGCCGGTCGATCTGCGCTCGCACGAACAGGGCAGCGATGCGTTCGTGCAGGTCAACCCGATGGCCAAGCTGCCCGCGCTCGACGACGGCGGCGCCCCGTTCGCCGAATCGGGCGCCGTGCTGCTCTATCTCGCCGATCGCTGCCCCGCTGCCGGCCTCGGCATCGCCCCCGACGATCCGCTGCGCGGCCGCTTCCTCCAGTGGATGTTCTTCACGCCGACCTGCCTCGAACCGGCGATGGCCGAGAAATTCACCGGCGCGTCGGGCAATCCGGTCGCGTTCGGCTGGGGCAACATCGCGCGCGTGCAGCGTGCCCTCGCGCAAGCGCTCGCCCACAGTCGCTGGCTCGTCGGCGAGCGCTTCACCGCGGCCGACCTGCTGCTTGCGAGCACGCTGAAGATCGCGTTCGACGCGCATCTGCTGCCGCACGAAGGCGTGCTCGGCGACTACGTCGCGCGCGCCGAGGACCGCGACGCGTTCCGCCGCGCGGTCGCGATCGAACGGCGCGAAGCGGCGCGTCTGCTGCACGCGTGACGCGCACCGGCGCGGCGCCCCGCCGCCGTCGATCACGCCTGCGCGGCCGGCCCCGGCGGCGACGCGCCCGCGTCGATCGTCACGCCCGGCGAACCGCGCGCGTCCGTGTCGACGTCGATCGGCACGACGTCGTGAAAATGCGTGTAATCGATGTGCGTGATGCCGTCCTCGTCGTGCATCAGGTCGACATAGCGGTGGCGCCAGCGGATCTCGCCATGCGCCCATGCATGACGCGCCTGCATGACCTGCGCGGTGGTCTCGTCCGAGCCCTCGATCGTGATCAGCAATTGCGCGTCGCGCGCGGCGAGCGATTCGGGCGTCTCGCCGAACAGCGCGCTCGACTCGTCGATCACGTGCATCAGGTTCCAGCCGAGCAGGAAGATCGGATGCTCGTTGCGCACGAGCGGCAGGTCGTGAATCTTGCGCAGCGAATAGCCCTCGTGCGTGCCTTCGACGCGCATCAACCGCAGCTTCGCCTGCGCCTCGGCAATCACGTTCTGGCGGGCATTCGCGGCGCGCACCATCAGCGTCATCCGGCCGTTCAGCGGCCGCACGATCGCGTAGCGCGCGAACAGGATCTTCGCCTGCGGCCGCGAAAAACGCGCGAACACGAGCCCCGTGGCCAGCGCGATGCCCGACATCCCGACGAAGATCTCGAACGTCGCGACGAGGTGCGCATAAACCGTCTGCGGATGCATGTCGCCGTAGCCGACGGTCGCGAGCGTCTCGACGCTGAAGAAGAACGCGCCGCCGAAGCCGGCCGGCGACTGGTTCGCGATCGGCGCATGGCCGAGCAGGTAGAGCGTCGCGAAACCGCCGTTGAGCAGCAGGAACAGCACCGCGAGCGACAGGAAGAACACGGGCCAGCTCACCGTCAGCGCGCGGTGATAGAAATCGCGCCAGCCGAGCGGCGGCATCCCGTACGCGATCACCGGGCGGGTGCCCGACCAGATCTTGCGGCCACGGCCGCGGGAGGCTGGGGAGGACGAATCGACGTTCATCGCGCGGCGCCGGTTGCAGGGAGGCGATGAGCGTAGCACGCGCGGCAGCGGCCGGGAATGCGGAGCGGTTCGGAACGGAAACCCGCCGCGCAGCCGCGAAAAAAAACCGGCCGCACGAGCGGCCGGCTGCGTCGTCATGCGGGCTCGCGCGCGGCGCCCGCCGCGATCACTTCCGATCGACGATCACCTGGTCGAACGTGCCGCCGTCGGCGAAATGGGTCTTCTGCGCGTTCGCCCAGCTGCCGAAGACCTGCTCGACGCTGAATGTCTTCAGCGGCTTGAACTCGGCCGCATGTTTCTTCAGCACGGCCGCGTCGCGCGGGCGCAGATGGTGCTGCGCGATGATCTCCTGCGCTTGCGGCGTGTACAGGTAGTCGAGATACGCCTGCGCGACCTTGCGCGTGCCTTTCTTGTCGACCACCTTGTCGACGACGGCGACGGGCGGCTCCGCGAGGATGCTCGCCGACGGATACACGGCGTCGAACTGCGCGCCCGACGCGCCCGTGTCCATCAGCGCGACCTCGTTCTCGAACGTGACGAGCACGTCGCCGATGCCGCGCTGCGTGAACGTCGTCGTCGCGCCGCGACCGCCCGAATCGAGCACCGGCACGTTGCGGAAGATCGCCTTCTCGAAGTCGAGCGCCTGCTGGTCGGTCGCGCCCTTCTGCTTCTGGAAGCCCCAGGCGGCGAGATACGCATAGCGGCCGTTGCCCGACGTCTTCGGGTTCGCGATGATCACCTGGACGCCCGGCTTCGCGAGATCGCTCCAGTCCTTGATCGCCTTCGGGTTGCCCTTGCGCACGAGGAACACCATCGTCGTCGAGTACGGCGAACTGTTGTCCGGGAAGCGCGCGCGCCAGTCCTTCGGCAGCAACTGGCCGCGCTCGGCGAGCAGGTCGATGTCGTTCGGCTGGTTCATCGTCACGACGTCGGCCTGCAGCCCCTGCAGCACCGACAGCGCCTGCGCGCTCGACGCGCCGTGCGACTGCTTGATCGTGACCGTCTCGCCGGTCTTCTGCTTGTAGGCGGCGGCAAAGCTCGCGTTGATGTCCTTGTACAGCTCGCGCGTCACGTCGTACGACACGTTCAGGATCGACGTGTCCGCATGCGCGGCCGTCGCCGCCACGACCAGCGCCGCCGCCGCGCCCGTGTGCAGCCAGCGGCCGATCCCCTTGATGCTTGCCATCGTGATATGCCCCGTTTCCAGTGGTGGTGAATGTGCGTGACCGCACGCGTACGCGCCGTCATCGAAACGTAAGCGGGCATTCTAGCGGCCGGGCGCAGCGCGCCTTCCAATCAGTCGTGAAAAGCAAATCTCGAATCCTGCTAAACAACGGCCGGGGCTCGCGCGCCCCGCCGACCCGGTGTTAAGATCGCCGCTCAGCCCATTCACGGTTCATCCATGTCCGCTACCCTGCGCTCGCCCTCGATCCTCGCCGCCGTCGCGGCAGGTGCGCGCGCGGCCGGGCTGAAACTGAAAAAACGACTCCTCGACTGACGGGGACGTCGCGTCCCGTCAGGCGAATGCCGGACGGGATGCCCGCAGGTCGTTTCATTCTCCTTGCACGCATGCCTCGCTCCGGCCCCCCGCCGGCGGAACGGTTCCTTCCCACTCCGTTTCCACCATGAGGCTTTGCATGAACACACGTTTCGAAGGTATCTGGCTGCCGATCATCACGCCGTTCCACCACGGCGAGGTCGATCACGCGGCGCTCGCGCGGCTCGCACGCCGTTATGCGGCTGCCGGCATCGCAGGCTTCGTCGCGGGCGCGACGACCGGCGAAGGCGTGCTGCTCGACGCGCGCGAACAGGACGCGGTGTTCGCGACGCTGCGCGACGCGGCGCCCGCGCTGCCGATCGTCGTCGGGCTGACCGCGAGCGCGACGCATTTCGCGGCCGCCCGCGCGCGGGAGCTCGCGGCGCTGCGCCCCGACGGGCTGCTCGTCACGCCGCCCGTCTACGTGCGGCCGACGCAGGACGGCATCCGCCGCCATGTGGAGGCGATCGTCGACGCGGCCGACCTGCCCGTGCTCGTCTACAACATCCCGTACCGCACCGGCGTAAACGTCGAACTGGACACGCTGCAGGCGCTCGCACGCGATCCGCGCATCGCGGGCATCAAGGAATGCGGCGGCACGCTCGACCGGATGAGCCGGCTCGTGCACGACACGCCGCTCGCGATCCTCTCCGGCGACGACAACCAGAACTTCGCGGCGATGTGCGCGGGCGCGCACGGCGCGATCGCGAGCAGCGCGCACGTGCTGCCCGAATGGCATGTGCGGATTCATGCGTGGCTGCGCGACGGGCGGCTCGCCGACGCGCGGCGCCTGTCGGTCGCGCTGCAGCCGCTCGTCGCGGCGCTGTTCGCGGAACCGAACCCGGCGCCGGTGAAGGCCGTGCTCGCCGCGCAAGGGTGGTGCGAGGACGGGTTGCGGCTGCCGTTCGTGCCGGCGAGCGACGAGTTGCGGGAGAGGTTGGGCAGGCTCCGTACGGCGCTCGAGGAAATCGAACCGCACGCTGCGACTGTATGAGCGGCCCGTCGTGCATCGGGGGCCGGCGACCGCCGGCTTCCAGCCCGCCAGATTGTTTCAGACTGTCAGAACCACAGACATGCCGTACCGAGCGAGATGCCCATCGGCAGTGACGAGCTGCAGGGGTTCATGCTGGGCCTGCGCAACGAGCAGCCGATCGAACGGGTCGCGATGATGGCCCGGCAAGTTGCGTACGGCTGCCCCGTGTACGGCCTGGACCGGCAGTTCGCGGAACCCGCTCGCCCGAAGCACGCGAACTAGCCGATCCACGTCGACATCGAGCTTCCCCAAGCCGGCCTTGATCGCGGCTTCCCAGATACTCGCGCTGCTGACGAACCGCTCGTCGGCATCCGCGATCAGCCTGCGTGCTCGGGCGCTGAGCTTCGGGTCATCGGTCACGCCCCAAAAGAAGATATGCGTATCGAGCAGCAACCGCATCAGCGCCCTTCGAAAGCAGCCAGCACGTCGTCGGGCAGCGGTGCGTCGAAGTCGTCCGCAATCCGAACCTGACCTTGCAGGAGCCCGAACCGAATGGGCCGTTTGACGGATACGGACCGATCCCCGGATGCTGGCGGATTCGAGATCGCGGTTTCCTCGCCGGAAATCGGATCGTCGACTTGTTGCAATGGACTGGCCGTGGTGCCGGGAATATTTGCGCGTTGCATGATGACCTCCGCTTTGGATGCCACCACTGTAGTCAAGTCGGCCCGAACGATCCATTCAGCCGAATGGGGGATGCCTGCCGGATCTCGGCGGCTCGTCACGCCGCGAGCGCCACGCCGCCCTCCTCCGTCGCCCCCCGCACCGCCTGCGTCACGATCCGTGCAAGCCGATCGACCGTCGGGGTCGCCGACGACGTGCGCCGCAACAGGATCAGCGGCAGGCTCGGCAGCGCCGGCAGCCCGCACGACGCGGCATCGAGCACGCGCACCGACGCCGGCAGCCCGTAATGCGAGCGCACGGTCAGCCCGAGCCCCGCCGCCGCGGCCGCCCATAGCCCGGCCAGGCTCGGCGTCGTGAACGCGACGCGCCACGGCACGCCGGCACGATCGAGCGCATCGGTCGCCGCGCCGAAGAACCGGCACGGCCGGTCGAACACGACGAGCGGCAACGGCTCGTCCGTCGCCCGCACGGCACGGCCGCCGGCTTCGTCGACGCCGCCTTCCCCACCCGCGTCCCCGCCGCCATCCGGCACACCGAAACCACCGCCCGCCGCCGCGCCGATCCATTGCATCGGCACCTGCGCGATCGCTTCGCCGTCGATCCCCGCCCGCGACACGAGCGCCGCCGACGCCGGATCGCCCCACACGAGCGCCAGATCGAGCTGGTTCGCATCGAGCCGGTCGAGCAGATCGGCGTTGCGCGCCACGCGCGCCTCGATCTTCACCTTCGGATGCGCACGCGCGAACCGCCCGAGCACGTCCGGCAGGATCGCCTCGCCGAAATCCTCCTGCAGCCCGACGCGTACCCAGCCGTCGAGCTTCACGCCGCGCACGGCCGCGGCCGCCTCGTCGTTCAGCTCGATCATCCGCCGCGCGTAGCGCAGCATCGCGTCGCCGGCATCGGTCAGCGCGAGCCCGCGCCCCGCTTTCACGAACAGCGGCGTGCCGGCCTGCTCCTCGAGCTTGCGGATCTGCGCGCTCACCGCCGACGACGAGCGCGCGACACGATCCGCCGCCTTCGCGAAACTGCCGAGATCCACGCCCGCGACGAGGCTGCGCAGCGCCGCGACGTCGAAGTTGGGCCGCGCCAGCGCGGCATCGGCCATCGCGAGCGGCTCGCCGCCGTCGCGCGGAATGTCTTGTTCGGGCATCTCAATCATCCTGTTTCATCGAACGATTCATCCAAAACTTTCCGATTTTCAGGATGAATGTAGGCGGCCAGACTGTATCCGTCAACCTCGAACCGGGCCTGCCGCCATGGATACCTCGTGCATCGCTTCCCCCTCTTCGCCTGCCCGCGACGTGCGCGGGCCGGCCCATCGCTGGCGCGTGCTGGCCGCCGGCGTCGCCGCCAACATGAGCTTTTCGGCCGCCGCGGCCGGCATTCCGACCACGGCCGTGTGGATGCGCGCCGCGTACCATCTGGACAACGGCGCACTCGGCCTCGTGCTCGGCGCGCTCGGCTTCGGCGTCGCGCTGTCCGAGCTGCCGTGGGGAATCGCCGCCGACCGCTTCGGCGATCGCCGCGTGCTGCTGACCGGGCTCGTCGCGACGGCCGCGATGCTCGCGCTGATGGTGGGCACGATCGTCCCGACCGCGCACGCGGCGCCGCCGCTGATGCGCGTCGTCGCGGCGATGGCCTGCGTCGGCCTGCTCGGCGGCAGCGTGAACGGTTCGAGCGGGCGCGCGGTAATGCGCTGGTTCGGCGAGCGTGAACGCGGGCTCGCGATGAGCATCCGCCAGACGGCCGTGCCGCTCGGTGGCGGCCTCGGCGCGGCGCTGCTGCCGTCGCTTGCATCGCACGCGGGATTCGCTGCGGTCTATGGCGCGCTGATGCTGCTGTGCGCGGGTTCGGCCGCGCTCACGTGGCGCTGGTTGCACGAGCCGCCCGACGTGCCCCGTGTCGCGCAGGCGGCCCTGACGCAGGCGGCCCCGACGCAGTCGCTCCTCACGCAGGCAGCCCACGGACAGTCGGCGCCGTCGCAGTCCGCCGCGCAATCGCCTGCGCATCCATCCGCGCGCCCCGCGCGCAGCCCGCTTGCGCGCGGGGCCATCTGGCGCATCGTGCTCGGCATCGGCCTGCTGTGCGCGCCGCAATTCGCGGTGCTCACGTTCGCGACGGTGTTCCTGCACGATTTCGGCCGGCTCGGCCTCGCCGGCATCAGCGCGGCGATGGTCGCGCTGCAGCTCGGCGCGATGACGATGCGCGTCTGGAGCGGCCGCCATACCGACCGGCACGGCAACCGGCGCGCGTACCTGCGCGGCTCCGTGCTCGTCGCGGCCGGGTCGTTCGCGCTGCTCGCGGCGGTGACGGCCGGCAGCCCGCATGTGCCGCTCGCCGCGATCGTCGCGATTCTCGTGTTCGCCGGCATCTGCGTGTCGGCCTGGCACGGCGTCGCGTACACGGAGCTGGCGACGCTCGCGGGCGCGAACCACGCGGGCACCGCGCTCGGGATGGCGAACACGATCGTCTATCTCGGGCTGTTCGCGACGCCGCTCGCGATTCCGCCGCTGCTCGCCGCGAGTTCGTGGAGCGTGGTGTGGCTCGCGGCGGCGTTGATCGCGGGCGCGACCTATCCGCTGTTCGCGGTGAGATAGCCGCCGCCCGTTCCCCCCGTTCCCCCCATTCCGCGCGGGCGGCGCGGCGAAGATACCGGCGCCCGCGCCCCCCGTCAGACCGCCTCGCGCGCCAGCGCACGCCGCGCGGCCGGCCGTTCGGCTTCGCGCTGCGCATGGGCAGTCCATGCGGGATGTCGGGTCATGTCGAGCCCGATCGCGACGCCCCAGCGATACAGCACCAGCAGGAACGGATCGACGATCGAATGCGCGCCCGGTTCGGCCCACGTGCGGCCGTCGGCCAGCAAGGCTTCGATCGACGCGTTCGCGGCCTCGATCGTGCTGCGTCCCTGCGCGCTGATCGCGCCGTGCAGCGCCGGATCGTCGATGAAGCGGCCCGGCCGCCACAGCGCGCCGTAGCCGACGCCATGCACCCAGCCGACCAGCCAGGCGAGCCATTCGTGGCAGCGCGCCTCGCGCAGCGGATCGCCGAGCGGCAGCAATTGCGCATCCGGGTAGCGGCGCGCGAGATACGTGAGGATCGCCGGCGTTTCGGTCAGCACGCGCGGTTCGCCCGGAATCGCGAGCACCGGCACGCGCGCCTTCGCGTTGATCGCGAGGTAGCGCGCTTCGAGGTTCTGCCGCTCCTTCACCGAGACGATCTCGATGTCGAACGGCGCGCCGGTTTCCTCCAGCGCGATGTGGGCGGCGAGCGAGCAGGCGCCCGGCGAAAGATAGAGACGATAGGCGTTCATGGCGGTGTGACCCCGACGGGGCTGTGGAAGACGGAGCCGAGTGTAGGAACGCGTGCCGATGCGCGGCAAACGATGAATTGTCGTGCTCGGACATTAGTGTTACTAATACCCGCATGCGACGCATCCACCTTCCTCCGCTGCAGACGCTGCGCGCGTTCGAGACCGCCGTGCGGCTGCAGAGCTTCACGCGCGCGGCCGACGCGCTCGCGCTCACGCAGGGCGCGGTCAGCCAGCACATCCGCGCGCTCGAGGCGCAGCTCGGCTATCCGCTTTTCACGCGCGAACGCAACGGCGCGACGCCGACGCACGCCGCGCATGCGCTCGCGCTGCAGGTGCGCCAGGGCCTGAGCGTGCTCGAACGCGCGTTCGAGCCGACGCTCGCGGTGCGCCGCCGCCCGCGCACCTGCGACGTGACGTTGAACGTGAGCGTGCTGCCGAGCGTCGCCGAGCGCTGGCTCGCGCCGCGCCTGCCGCGCTTCGCGGCCGCGCATCCGCACATCTCGATCTCGCTGCATCCGGACGTGGCGCTCGCGCCGCTACGCAAGCGCGACCGCATCGACGTCGCGCTGCGCTACGGGCCCGGCGCGTGGCCCGGCGTCGTCGCCGAGAAGCTGATGAACGAGACGGTCTTTCCGGTCGCGAGCCCCGCCTACCGCAATCGCGACGGCATCGTGCCGCGCACGCCGGCCGACCTCGTGCGCGCGACGCTGCTGCGCCATCCCGCGCAGCCGTGGGAGCCGTGGTTCCAGGCCGCGCGGCTCGACCTCACCGAATCCGCGCGCGCGCCGCGCTTCGCCGATGCGAACGCGCTGATCGATGCGGTGCTGAAGGGGCGCGGCGTCGCACTCGCGCGCCGCTCGTTGATCGAACCGGAACTCGCGGCCGGCACGCTCGTGCGCGTGTCGACGGTGCGCATCACCGACGTGTACGCGCACTACGTCGTGTGGCGCCCCGGCCATCCTCGCGAAGCGGCGATCCGCACGTGGCTCGACTGGCTGCGCAGCGAAGTGCGGCGCAGGACGCCGCGACGCTGACGCCGCCTGCCGGCACGCTCACGCGCGCGTCGGCGGCACGACCTTGTCGAGCGTGATCGGCAGATCGCGCACCCGCACGCCGGTCGCGTGATAGACCGCATTCGCGATCGCGGCCGGCACGCCGGTGATGCCGATCTCGCCGATGCCGCGAATGCCGAGCGGATTGAAATGCGTGTCGCTTTCGTCGACGAAACTCACGTCGAGCTCGCCGATGTCCGCGTTCACGGGGACGTGATATTCGGCGAGGTTCGCGTTCGTGAAGCGGCCGTGCCGCACGTCGAGATGCGAGCCCTCCTCGAGCGCGGTGCCGAACCCCCACACCATCCCGCCGATCAACTGGCTGCGCGCCGTCTTCGCGTTGAGCACGCTGCCGACGCTGTAGACGCCGACGATGCGCGGTACGCGAAGCGTGCCGAGCGCGGCATCGACGTGCACTTCGGCAAACACCGCGCCGAACGAATGGGACGCATCGCGCGACTTCTCGTCGCCCGGCTTCGTCGTCGCCTGCGCGTCGATCGGCCGGCCGCCGGCGCGCGCGATCACCGCCGCGGCTGGGTCGCGCCGCGACGGGTCGCCGCGCTGCACGACCCAGCCGTCGTCGACCGTCACGTCGTCGGCCGCGGCGCCGTGCAGCGGCGAGCCCGGATCGGCGATCGCCAGCGCAATCAGTTTGGCGCGCGCCTGCCGCGCGGCCTCGCGCACGGCCGGCGCCACGCTCGCCGCCGACTGCGAGCCGCCCGACACCGGCGCGCGCGGCAGGGTGGAATCGCCGAGCACGAAGCGCACGTTCTGCGGCGCGAAGCCGAGCGCGTCGGCCGCGACCTGCGTCATCACCGTGTAGGTGCCGGTGCCGATGTCCTGCGTGCCCGACGCGACTTCGGCCGTGCCGTCCGGCAAGATGCGCGCACGCGCCGACGCTTCGCTGCGGTTGGCCGGATAGGTGGCGGCCGCCATCCCGAGGCCGATCAGCGTGTGGCCGTCTCGCATCGTGCGCGGCGCGCCGGTGCGGCGCGACCAGCCGAAGCGCCGCGCGCCGACCTCGTAGCACTCGCGCAGCTTGTTGCTCGACCACGGCTTGCCGTCCTGCGGATCGACCTGCGCGTAATTCGCGAGCCGCAGCGCGACCGGGTCCATGCCGAGCCGCCACGCGAGCTCGTCCATCGCCGATTCCAGCGCGAACGAGCCGGACGCCTCGCCGGGTGCGCGCATGAACGTCGGCGTGCCGACGTTCAGCGACACGATCCGGTGCGTGGTCGCCTGGTTCGGCACCGCGTACATGATCCGCGCAGGCATCCCGCACATTTCCGTCCAGTCCTCGAACGTCGACGTCGTGACGATCGAGTCGTGACGCATCGCCGTCAACGTCCCGTCCCGGTGTGCGGCCAGCACGACGCGCTGTTCGGTGAGCGGCCGACCGCCGACCGGGCCGAACATCTGCGGCCGCGTCAGCGCAAGGCGAACCGGGCGCCCCACCTGCTTCGCGGCCATCGCGCACAACGACACGTGCGACCACGACGAACCCTTGCACCCGAAGCCGCCGCCGAGGAACGGCGAAATCACGCGCACCTGTTCCGGCGCAATGCCGAACACGGCGGCCACCGCCGCGCTCGCGCCCGACACGCCCTGCGTCGCATCGTGCAGCGTGAGCGTCGGGCCGTCCCAGTGCGCCATCGTCGCGTGCGGCTCGATCGGGTTGTGGTGCTGCATCGGCGTCGTATAGGTGGCGTCGATGCGCACCGCGCCTTCGCGCAGGCCGGCATCGACGTCGCCGCGCTGCGTGTCCATCGGGCGCCCCTGCTGCTTCGGCGGCACGCGCGCGCCGCGCTTCGCCTGCGCGAAATCGAGCGCGGCATCGTTCGCGCGATAGCGCACCCGCACGGCATCCGCGGCGTCGGTCGCCTGCTCGAGCGTCTCGGCGACGACGACCGCGACGGGCTCGTTGCCGTAGCGCACGGTGTCGTCCTGCAGCAGCGTGAGCCGGCGCCCGGCGGGCGGCGACAGCGGCGGCCGGCCGCCGTTGGGCAGCCGCATCGCGTTCTCGTGCGTGATCACGATCAGCACGCCCGGCATCGCGCGGGCGCGCGCCGTATCGATCGATTCGATGCGGCCGGACGCGATCGTGCTCGTCACGAGCACCGCATGCGCGAGCCGCGCATCGGGAAACTCGGCCGCGTAGTGCGCGCCGCCCGTCACCTTGAGCACGCCGTCGACCCGGTCGAGCGGCTGTCCCGTCACCGTATTCATGCGGCACCTCCCGTCGGCGCGGCGGCCGTTTCGACCGCACGGACGATCGCCCGCTGCGCGAGCGCGACCTTGAACCCATTGCCGTCGAGCGGCCGCGCATCGCGCAACGCGAGCGCGGCCGCCTCGCGCAGCGTCGCGTCGGTCGGTGTGCGGCCCGCGAGATGCGCTTCCGCCTCCATCGCACGCAACGGCTTGTGCGCGACGCCGCCGAGCGCGATGCGCGCGTCGGCGACGCGCGGGCCGTCCATCCGCAGGGCCGCCGCGACCGACACCAGCGCGAACGCGTAGCTCGCGCGATCGCGCACCTTCAGGTAATGCGCGTGGTCCGCGAAGCGCGGCGGCGGCAGATCGACCGCGGTGATCAGCTCGCCCGGTTCGAGCGTCGTGTCGAGATCGGGCCGATCGCCCGGCAGCCGGTGAAACGATGCGATCGGGATCTGCCGTGCGCCGCGCGGGCCGCTCACCTGCACGACGGCGTCGAGCGCGGCAAGCGCGACGCTCATGTCCGACGGGTTCACCGCCACGCACTGCGGGCTCGCGCCGAGGATCGCGTGCATCCGGTTGTGGCCGCCGATCGCCGCGCAGCCGCTGCCCGGCTCGCGCTTGTTGCACTGCGCGAACGCGGGATCGTAGAAATACGGGCAGCGCGTGCGCTGCATCAGGTTGCCGCCGACGGTCGCCATGTTGCGCAATTGCGCGGACGCGCCGGCGAGCAGCGCCTGCGACAGCAGCGGATAGTCGGCGCGGATGCGCGGATGATCGGCCGCATCGCTGTTGCGCACGAGCGCCCCGATGCGCACCCCGCCGCCGGGCAGCGCATCGACCGTATCGAGGCCCGCGATGCGCGTGATGTCGATGAGCGCGACGGGTCGCGCGACGCCGCCCTTCATCAGGTCCAGCAGGTTCGTGCCGCCGCCGATGAACGTCGCGCCGGGCCGTTGCGCCGCGCGCACGGCGCCGGCGACGTCGGTCGCGCGTTCGTAGGAGATTGCTTCCATGGCGCTGTCCTCCGTCGGCTAGCCGTGCGCCGCATGCGCGGCGCGCACGGCGGCGACGATGTTCGGGTACGCGCCGCAGCGGCACAGGTTGCCGCTCATGCGCTCGCGGATCTCGTCGTCCGACAGGCGCGCGGGCGGGCGCCGCACGTCGTCGCTGGCGGCGCTGCCGGCACCCGCCGCGAACTCGTCGAGCAGCGCGGTCGCCGAGCAGAGCTGGCCGGACGTGCAGTAGCCGCACTGGAATGCATCGCACTCGACGAACGCGCGCTGCACCGGGCTCAGCACGCCGTCGCGCACCAGCCCTTCGACGGTCGTGATCCGCTCGCCTTCGTGCATCACCGCGAGCGTCAGGCACGCGTTGATGCGCCGCCCGTCGACGAGCACCGTGCACGCACCGCACTGCCCGCGATCGCAGCCCTTTTTCGTGCCCGTGAGCCCGGCGTATTCGCGCAGTGCGTCGAGCAGCGTGACGCGCGGTTCGAGCTGCAGCGTGTACGCCCGCCCGTTGATGTCGAGATGCACGGGCTGCGCCGGCACCGTATCGCGGCGGGGCGCAGCCGGTGCGGATGCCGCGCGCGGCGGCTGCGCGTGAACGTGCGGGGCGGCGCCGACGGTCGCTGCCGCCGCCGCGGATTGCAGGAAGCGCCGCCGCGCGGCGCTGGACGGCGTATCGTGCGGCAACGGCGGCACCGCCGAATGACCGGGCCCGAGCGGCGACGGGGCCGCATCGCGCGCCGGTTCGGCAGGCGGAGAATCGGATCGATCGCTGGACATGGCTTCTGCTCGCTCCATGGTTGATGGACGCAGATGTGCCGCTCGCGCCCGGATGGCAGCGCGGTCGGCATGCGCATCGGCAACGAGCAATTCCGGTGCCGCGAACCCGTGGAGCGCCGCGCCGATGCACGGTGCCGGCGCCGGTCCGCGGCGCGCACGCGCGACGGCCCGCCGCGTCGCCGGCAAGCGCGCCTACATGACGCCACGCTGGCGCGCGGCTGGCCGTTCGCTGACGAAGCGGCAATAACGACCGGTTTTTTGGGCGTGAGCGGCCGCACGTCGGTCGCAAGTTGCCGGGAGCATGCGCGATGCCGCGCATGACGCCCGCGTCGCCGTGGCCGGATCGCGGCGACGCGCACCGTGTAAATGCGCGCAGCATCCGCGGCCGCTGGAAAATTCCGCCACGCGTGCCGGCGGATCGCCGCGAAGGCATCCGGTCAGCCTGACGAAAACATGTCGCGATCGCGCCCCGACCGCAAACGATTCACCGAAACGTCGCATCGCGGCGGCATACTCGAAAACGTTTCCCGATCAGCCTGCCAGGAGAGAAGTCATGCGTCGCGTTTCCGTCGCCGTCGTTCTGTGTGCCGCCGTTTTCGTCGCCGCGTGCAGCGACGACGCGCCGCACGACGCCCACGCGACCGACACCGCGCCGCAGGCCGGCGCATCGAGCGGCGTCGCCAGCGCGTTCAACAGCGACGCGACCGCGAACGCCGCCGCATCCGACGCCGCGCCGCTCGCGCCGCCCGTCGTGCACTATCCGCCCGATGACGACGACGATGCGAAGTCCGCCGCGAACGCGGCCGCGTCGGGCGCTGCCGCGTCGTCGCCGGGCTGATCCGGCCATCACGCGATATGAGTCGGTCCCGCTCGGAAAGAGCGGCGGGCCCGCGCGGCGAGTCGTCACCGGCACGACGTAACGATCCGCGACGGCGCGAACGGCGCGGTGTCGCGCCGCTTCGCGGGCCATGTCGGGTACAGCCGGCCGAGCGCTTCGAACCCGGCCGCCGTCGGGCGCATCCGCGCGCCGTCGCCAGCGCAACGGCACGGCATGCGCCGCGCCACCCGCCCGTCAGACCGCGTGCGCGAGCGCGCGCTCGACGAGCGCGGCCTCGAAGCCGTCGTCCGCGTCGCGAAAGCGCAGCGGCGCCGCGCAATGCACCAGCGTGTCGACGAAGTATTTCGCGCGCGGCCACGGCCCGAAGCCGGCCGCCGTGTTGATGTGCCCGGCATCGCCGAGGTTCACGAACGCGCTGCCCAGGCGCTGCGCGAGCGCGCGTGCGTCGGCGAGCGGCATCCACGGATCGGTCTCGCTGCCGATCACGATCGACGGCACCGCGAGCCGGCGCGCGTCGAACGGCCCGGCAAACGTGAATTTCTTCGGGCTGGCCGGCGCGACGAACAGTACGCCGGCCACATCGCCCACATGCGGCCACTGCGCGAGCGCATGCGCGGCCGCGAGGCAGCCGAAGCTGTGCGCGGCGAGCACGAACGGGCCGCGCTCGCGATCGAGCAGCGCGCGCACCGCTTGCGCCCAGCCCGCGAGATCGGGCGCATCCCAGTCGTGCTGCTCGACGCGCAACGAGCGCGGGAACTGCCGCTCGAGCCACGTCTGCCAGTGAGCGCCTTCGCTGCCGTGCAGGCCCGGAACGGTGACGAGCCGCGGCGGCCACGCCGATTTGCTGCATGCGCGCATGATTGCCCTCGCTTGCTTGAAGACGAGGTTCGATTGTGGCGTCGGGTCCGCGTCGACCGAACCAATATTTTGTGCTTTGCTTTTGCGCGCGGCGGCGACCGGCGACGGCCCCGCGACGGCGCAATGTGCCGCGAAACCGTAGAATGTGGGCTTCCCGTCAGCTTCACACGGAACCGGCCCGGGCGCGCGACGCGCCGGCCGTCGTCAGGAGACACCCGATGTCCGCTACGTCCGCCGGCGCGCCGCGCCCGGCTTCGCTCGCCATTCCCGTGACGCGCCGCGCCGGCGCGCGCGCCCTCGTGCAATGAAGATCCTGTTCCATTCGCCGCATCAGGATGCCGGCGCATGGCGCGACGAGATCGCGCGTGCGCTGCCGGAAGCCGAACTGCGCGCATGGCAGCCGGGCGATACGGCCGCCGCCGACTACGCGCTCGTGTGGCGCGCGCCGCGCGAGTTCTTCGCACCGCGCGACGGCCTGCGCGCGATCTTCAACCTCGGCGCGGGCGTCGATGCGCTGCTCGCGCTCGAGCGCGCGCATCCGGGCACGCTGCCCGCGCACGTGCCGCTGGTGCGGCTCGAAGACTCGGGCATGGCGCAGCAGATGGTCGAATACGTGACGCACGCGGTGCTGCGCTACCTGCGCCGTTTCGACGAATACGACCTGCAGCAGCGCGAGCGCCGCTGGCAGCCGCTCGAGCCGCATGCGCGCGCGAGCTTCACCGTCGCGGTCCTCGGCCTCGGCGTGCTCGGCGCCGAGGTCGCCCGCGCGCTCGCCGCGCTCGGCCTGCCGGTGCGCGGCTACAGCCGCAGCGCGAAGCAGCTCGACGGCGTCGCTACCTTCGCCGGCGACGGCGCATTCGACGCGTGCATCGGCGGCGCGAAGGTGCTCGTCAACCTGTTGCCGAGCACGCGCGACACCGACGGCATCCTGTCGGCGCGCGCGTTCGCGCGGCTCGCGCGCGGCGCGTACGTCGTCAACGTCGCGCGCGGCGCGCATCTCGTCGAAGCCGACCTGCTCGACGCGCTCGCGAGCGGCCAGGTCGCCGCAGCCACGCTCGACGTGTTCCAGCACGAGCCGCTGCCGGACGATCATCCGTTCTGGCACGCGCCGCGCATCACGATCACGCCGCACAGCTCGGCCGAGACGCTGCGCGCGGAAGCGGTCGAGCAGATCGCCGGCAAGATCCGCGCGTTCGAGCGCGGCGCGCCCGTGAGCGGCATCGTCGACTACGCGCGCGGCTACTGAATTCCGCACAAAGAGCAACCAGGAGACAACCATGACGCTCCCCACCGCCGTCAAGATCGTCGAAGTCGGCCCGCGCGACGGGCTGCAGAACGAGAAGACCTTCGTGCCGACCGACGTGAAGATCGCGCTCGTCGACCGGCTGTCGCGCGCCGGCTTCCGCAACGTCGAGGCCGCGTCGTTCGTGTCGCCGAAATGGGTGCCGCAGATGGCCGACGGCGCCGACGTGATGGCCGGCATCGCGCGCCGCGCCGGCACCGTGTACTCGGTGCTCACGCCGAACCTGAAGGGCTTCGAGAATGCACTCGCCGCACGCGCGGACGAAGTCGTGATCTTCGGCGCGGCGAGCGAGGCGTTCTCGCAGCGGAACATCAACTGCAGCATCGCCGAGAGCATCGCGCGCTTCGAGCCGGTTGCGAAGGCCGCGAAGGACGCGGGCCTGCGGCTGCGCGGCAGCGTGTCGTGCGCGCTCGGCTGCCCGTACCAGGGCGAGGTGCCGGTCGCGTCGGTCGTCGACGTCGTCGAGCGCTTCGCGGCGCTCGGCTGCGACGAGATCGACATCGCCGACACGATCGGCGTCGGCACGCCGAAGCGTACGCGCGAAGTGCTGTCGGCGGTCACGCGCGTGTTCCCGCGCGAGCGCCTGTCGGGCCACTTCCACGACACCTACGGCCAGGCGCTCGCGAACATCTACGCGGCGCTGTTCGAAGGGATCGAGATCTTCCACGCGTCGGTCGCGGGCCTCGGCGGCTGCCCGTACGCGAAGGGCGCGACCGGCAACGTCGCGACCGAGGACGTGCTGTACCTGATGCAGGGCCTCGGCATCGATACCGGCATCGATCTCGCGCAGGTCGTCGCGGCCGGCGATTTCATCTCGAACGCGATCGGGCGCGCAAACGTGTCGCGCGCCGGTCGTGCATTGCTCGCCAAGGCGCAGAGCGCGGCCGACGCCGCGAACTGCGTCTGATCACCTCGTTCCACGGATTCCTCGACATGACGACACCCGCTTCATTCGATTCCCTCCCCGATTCCGCGCGACGCGTCGCGCTGCTGCTGCGCGAGCGCGGCCACGCGAAAGGCATCGTGATGCTCGCCGAAACCGGCAAGACGTCGGCCGAGGCCGCGGCCGGGCTCGGCTGCTCGGTCGCGCAGATCGCGAAGTCGATCCTGTTTCGCCGGCAGGCCGACGGCGCGCCCGTGCTGGTCGTCGCGAGCGGCGTCAACCGCGTGGACGAAAGGAAGGTCGCCGCGCAGGTCGGGCCGGTCGGCCGCGCGGACGCGAAGTTCGTGCGCGACAACACCGGCTATGCGATCGGCGGCGTCTGCCCGATCGGCCATCTGGTCGAACCCGTCACGCTGATCGACGCCGACCTGCTCGCGCTCGACAGCCTGTGGGCCGCCGCCGGCCATCCGCACGCGGTGTTCAACCTGTCGCCGCACGAACTCGTGTCGCTGACGGGCGCGCCGGTCGCGGACGTCGCGTTGCGGGAGCCCGCATGAGCGACGCGACGACGCCGGTCGCCACGGTCGCGTCGCCGTGCACCGACGTCTGCCGGATCGATCCGCGCACCGACTGGTGCGCGGGTTGCCTGCGCACGCGCGGCGAGATCAAGGAATGGCGTACGTCGGATGACGACGCGAGGCGCGCGCTGCTCGCGCGGCTGGACGCGCGACGGCGCCTGATCGCGGGCAGCGAGACATAAAAAAAAAGCCGTTCAGCCTCACGGGCGAACGGCATCGAGATCGGAATCCTGTGAACGTGATCAACGTCACAGCCCGCATCATACGAGCGACGCGAGCGCATCGCATCGGGTGTTTCCCTACAACTTCTTACAGCGCTTTTCGCGGTGGCGCGCGACGCCATTTGGCGTGCAATGTCCGTTCCCGACACGCGCGTTCGACGGAACGCGGCGCGCGCGCAAGCGCGCCGAATCGTCTGACCGTTTCAGTTGCCGACCGCCGCGCGACGCGCGGGCACGATGCGCCAGCCGAGGTTCACGCCGGCCGCCGCGAGCAGGATCAGCAGCGCGCCGAATACCTGCGTCCACGCGAGCGTCTGCCCGAACGCGACGCGATCGACGACGATCGCGACGACCGGATAGACGAACGACAGCGCGCCCGTCATCGCGGTCGGCAGCTTCTGGATCGCGCCGTACAGCAGCACGTACATCAGCCCCGTGTTGACGACGCCGAGCACGATCAGGTCGAGCCATTGCCCGGCCGTCGCCGGCAACGTGCCGAAGTGCGCGAACGGTGCGAGCAGCAGGATGCCGAGGCCGGCCTGCAGCAGCGCGAGCAGATGCGGCGGCGTGCCCTTCAGGTGCTTCGTGACGATCGACGAGATCGCATACAGGAACGCCGCACCGAGCGACAGCGCGACGCCTTCCAGATATTCGCCGGGCACCGCGAGCACCGCCGGCTCGACGCGCACCACGAACACGAGCCCGGCGAACGCGAGCGCGAGCCACACGACCGTCGACGCGGTGATCCGCTCGCGGAACACGATCGCGCCGAGCGCGACGAGCATGAACGGCTGGGTGTTGTAGACGGCCGTCGCCATCGAGATCGACGCGCGCGAATAGGCGGCGAACAGCAGCAGCCAGTTCGCGACGATCGCGACGCTGCCGAGCGTCGCGAGCGCGAGCATCCGCGGCGAGAACAGCGAGCGGCGCAGGAAGCCGAACGCCGCGCAGACGATCGCGAGCGTCGCGGCGCCGAACACGCAGCGGAAGAACACGACATTGGTCAGCGGCTGCTGCGACGACATCACGAGCCAGCCGATCGTGCCGGACATCAGCATCGCGACGATCATCTCGGCGGCGCCGCGGCGCATTTCATTCGAGGCCATCATGAACTCCGTTCAAGAGAGTGGATGACTTCGATTCTAGAAACTTGCTTTCGCCGCAACCACGGCTAAACTGAAGTAAATCAGCCGATTCACCTTCGAAAGCAAAGCGATCATGCCGAAACGCCTTTCCCCACCCGCCGTCGCGGCGCTCGACGCGACCGACCGCGCGATTCTCGCCGCGCTGGCCGACGACGCGCGCATCGCGACCAGCGAACTCGCCCGGCAGATCGGGCTGTCGGCGCCCGCGACCGCCGACCGCGTGCGGCGGCTCGAAGCGCAAGGCGTGATCGCCGCGTTCACCGTCGAGCTCGACCCGCGCGCGCTCGGCTACACGCTGCAGGCGATCGTCCGCGTGAAGCCGCTGCCGGGCCAGTTGCACCTGGTCGAGGAGTTGCTGCGGCGGATTCCCGAATTCGTCGAATGCGACAAGGTCACCGGCGACGACTGCTTCATCTGCCGGCTCTACCTGCGCACGATCGAGCACCTCGACGACATCCTGTCGAAGGTGACCGAACGCGCGGAGACGAGCACCGCGATCGTGAAATCGACACCCGTGCCGCGGCGCCTGCCGCCGCTCGTCGAAGACGAGCACGCGCACCGCTGAGCCGAAGGCGACTCGCCTCGGCAGCCGCAGGCGACTCACCTCGGCAGCCGCGAGCGGCGCACCTCGTCAGCCGCAGGCGATCCGCCTCCCGGCCGCGAGCGCCCCACCTCCCCAACCGCAGGCGATCCGCCTCGCAGGCGGCGCAATCTCCCATCCTCGGACGGCGCGCGCCGCCGCCCGCACCGTCACGCGGCCGGTTCGCGCGCGTCGAAGAATGCGAGCAGTTCGTCGATCAGCGCGGCGGGCGCCTCTTCCGGAATGTAGTGCCCGCAGTCGAGCGCGCGGCCGCTGACGTCGCGCGCGACACGCCGCCACTCGTCGAGCGGATCGAAGCAGCGGCCGACGACGCCGTGCTCGCCCCACAGCACGCGCAGCGGACACGCGACCTTGTTGCCGCGTTCGAGATCCGCACGGTCGTGCTCGAGATCGATCGTCGCCGACGCGCGGTAGTCCTCGCACATCGCATGCACGGCGCCGGGCTGCGCGAGCGCCGCCCGGTACGCGTCGAGCGCCTCCGGCGCGAACGGCGCGAGCCCGGCCGACCGGTTGCCCATCACGCGCTCGATATACGCATCGGTGTGCGCGCCGATCAGCGTCTCGGGCAGCGGCTCGGGCTGGATCAGGAAGAACCAGTGGAAATACGCGGTCGCGAACGCGCGATCGGTTTTCTCGTACATCGCGAGCGTCGGCGCGATGTCGAGCAGCATCATCCGCTCGACGGCATCCGGGTGATCGAGCGCGAGCCGGTGCGCGACCCGCGCGCCGCGATCGTGCGCGCACACGTGGAAATGCGCGAAGCCGAAATGCCGCATCACGGCGACCTGGTCCGCCGCCATCGCCCGTTTCGAATACGGCGTGTGCCGCGCGTCGCTCGGCGGCCGGCCCGATGCGCCGTAGCCGCGCAGGTCGGTGGCGATCACCGTGAAGTGATTCGCGAGCGTCGCGGCAACGCGATGCCAGATCATGTGGGTCTGCGGATGTCCGTGCAGCAACAGCAGCGGCGGACCCGCGCCTCCTTTGACACCGAAAATGTCGGTGTCCTGCACCGTCACGCGAAACGGTGCAAACGCCTCAAACGACATGGTTTGTTTCTCGTTGGTTTGTTATGGCGGCTATTTTAGAAGCGCCGGCGCGTCTTCATGGCGGCGTCGCCACCCGAAACCGTAGAAAGAGAACACTCACTCGATTGCCCGCCCACCGCGGAGTTTGTTAAGCTCGCGTAGAATCGCACGACCGTTCGTATTAATATGAACTTCCGGTCGCGCAGCTACACTCGAATACCGTCCGACCGCAACGCCCCCGGAGACTGGAGACATCACATGGCATTGCCCACCGTCCTGCAGAACCTGACGCTGCCCGTCATCGCGTCGCCGATGTTCATCGTCAGCTATCCCGAACTCGTGCTCGCGCAATGCAAGGCGGGCATCGTCGGTTCGTTCCCCGCGCTCAACGCGCGTCCGGCCGAACTGCTCGACGCGTGGCTCACGCAGATCCAGT
This sequence comes from Burkholderia sp. MSMB1835, assembly GCF_001526365.1. Lineage (NCBI taxonomy): Bacteria > Pseudomonadati > Pseudomonadota > Betaproteobacteria > Burkholderiales > Burkholderiaceae > Burkholderia > Burkholderia sp. MSMB1835. The sequence goes on along the minus strand of NZ_LOYP01000058.1, from coordinate 27,197 downwards.
CGGAACTCGCCGAGCACAAGGCGAAGCACCCCGATGCGGCGATCGGCCCGATCGCGGTCAACCAGATCGTCCACCAGTCGAACGCGCGGCTCGAGCACGACGTGCGCGTGTGCGTCGAGCACAAGGTGCCGATCTTCATCACGAGCCTGCGCGCGCCGGCGCGCGAGATCGTCGACGCGGTGCACGGCTACGGCGGCATCGTGCTGCACGACGTGATCAACCTGCGCCACGCGCAGAAAGCGCTCGAAGCCGGCGTCGACGGGCTGATCCTCGTCGCGGCCGGCGCGGGCGGCCACGCGGGCACGACGTCGCCGTTCGCGCTGGTCGGCGAAGTGCGCAAGATCTTCGACGGCCCGATCGTGCTGTCCGGCTCGATCGCGAACGGCGGCTCGATCCTCGCCGCGCAGGCGATGGGCGCCGACCTCGCGTACATGGGCACGCGTTTCATCGCGACGCAGGAAGCGCATGCGATCGACGACTACAAGCACGCGATCCTGAACGCGAAATCGTCGGACATCATCTACACGAACCTCTTCACGGGCGTGCACGGCAACTACATCCGCGAGAGCATCGAGAAGGCCGGCCTCGATCCGGACGCGCTGCCGGAATCCGACAAGACCAAGATGAATTTCGGCAGCGACAAGACGAAGGCGTGGAAGGACATCTGGGGCGCCGGCCAGGGCGTCGGCCTGATGGACGATCTGCCGAGCGTGGGCGCGCTCGTCGAGCGGCTCAAGCGCGAGTACGACGACGCGAAGGCGCGGCTCGGCATCCCGCGCTGACGGATGCGGCGGCCGTCGCGGCCGCCATCGGTGCGAGCGCATCGAATCGAAAAAAAGCGCGAACCGCAACGGTTCGCGCTTTTTCATTGTCCCGCCGCGGCGGACGACGCGGGTCAGACCGCGCGCTTCATCCGCGTGATCGGCAGCACGCGCAGGCTCGATTCGATCGACGGGCACAGCGACTGCCCTTCGAAACGCGCGGCCAGGAAGTCGACGAACGAGCGCACTTTCGCGGAGACGTGACGACGGCTCGCGTACACCGCATAGATCGGCGCCTCGTGCGGCGGCACCGAATCGAGCAGCACCGGCACGAGCCGGCCCGCTTCGATGTCGTCGCCGACCACTTCGGTGCCGAGCAGCGCGATGCCCGCGCCGGCGAGCACGGCCGCGCGCAGCCCTTCGAGATGGTTCACGATCAGGTTGCCGTTCAGGCTCACGCGCGACGCGGCGGCCGCGTCGATCATCAGCGAATCGAGCATCGTCGAATTCGAATCGCGCCGCAGGTAGTTGTGGTTCGCGAGATCGGCGATCGTCTGCGGCGTGCCGCGCTTCTCGAGATAGTCGGGCGACGCGACCAGCAGGATGTGCGCGGTCGCGATCTGCCGCGCGACCAGCGACGACGATTTCAATCCGTTCGGCGCCGCGCGCACAGCGACGTCGTAGCCTTCCTCGATCAGGTCGACCACGCGATCGGACAGCGTCATGTCGACGGTCACGTCCGGGAAGCGGCCCGCGTAATCGGTGACGGCCTGCATCACGTGCCGCAGCCCGAACGCGGACAGCGACGTCACGCGCAGCCTGCCCTGCGGCACCACGCTCGCGGCGCCGACGGCCTGGCCGGCTTCGTCGAGTTCGGACAGCGCCTGCACGAGGCGCTCGTAGTATTCGCGTCCCGCCTCGGTCGGCGCGACGCGTCGTGTCGTGCGATGCAGCAGCCGCGCGCCGAGCTGCTGCTCGAGGTGCATCACGTGCTTGCTCGCCATCGCCGCCGACATCTGCATGCGCTCGGCCGCGCCGACGAAGCTGCCCACTTCGACGACGTAGCGAAACACATTCATGCTGACGAGGGTATCCATCGAACTAGCTCGCAATCCCGGGGGAATCAACCAATTACGAGATAGGGTAACAAAGGCGAGGAAACAGAAAGGTCAAGAAAGGCAAAACGGCGCCGCGGGTGGCGGCGCCGTTTCGGGCGGGAAAACATGCATCCGGCACGCGCGTTCGACGCGCGCGGCCGGCGCACCGATCGCGCGGGTGCGTCAGAACTTCGCGCGGATGCCGGCGCCGAACGTGTTGCCGGTCGACAGGCCGCTGATGTGGTCGTTCATGTACGCCGCGTAGACGTCGGTGCGCTTGGACAGCGGATAGTCGTAGCCGACGGCCCAGGTCTGGCGCGTCTGGTCGAGGCCGCCCGCGTCGCGCGAGTATGCATACGACGCCATCGCGTTGCCCACGCCGATCGGCACCGACACGCCGCCTTGCGCGGTGTTCACGTGCCAGCTGCCCGCGACCTGATCGTTCTTCGTATACATGTACTGGCCGAACAGCTTCACGAGCTTCAGGTCGTAGGTCGCGCCGACCAGCGCGATACCCTGGCTCTTCATGCCGGTCACGAGCGCGCTCAGATCCTGCGGGCCGTTGTTGAAGTTCACGTACTGATACATCGCGGTGGCCGCGAACGGGCCGTTCGCGTAGTTGAACTGCGCGCTCCACTTCTTCGAACGGTTGTCGCCGGCCTGGTTGCCGAGCGCGTACATCGCGCCGAAATTCAGGCCACCGAACGAAGGCGACGTATACCCCACCGCGTTGTTCCAGCCCGAATCGCCGACCGCGCCCTGGTCGCTCGGATAGGTCGGGAACGTGCCGAGGCCGAGGAACACGTGGTACACCATCGGCGAGAAGGTGTACGAGTCGTAGAACGGGTTGAACAGGATCGTCGACAGGAACAGGTGCGTCGTCAGGCGGCCTGCCGTCACCGTGCCGTACGGCGAGCTGATGCCGACGTACGCGTTGCGCGCGAAGAACGTGTCGCCCTGGAAGCGGCCGTACTGGCCGTTCTGCGCCCGGAAGAAGCTCTCCAGCGTGAAGATCGCCTTGTAGCCGCTGCCGAGGTCCTCGGCGCCGTGCAGGCCCCAGTACGAGGTCGACATCCCGCCGCCCGACACGTTCCACGCCCGATCGCCGCCCGGAAACTTGGTGGCGCCGACCCACTCGTCGACCTGGCCGTAGAGCGAGACGCTCGACTGCGCATGGACGGGTGCGGCGGCCGCCACGCAGGCGGCTGCGGCGATCAGCTTGACGGACGTGCGCGATGCACGGCGGGCGAATGCTTTCATGGGATCTCCAGGGTTTTGTCGAATAGTCGATGAGTGGTGCGAGCGTTGTTGTTTGGAGCCGAGTGCTTGCGTCGTGGGGCGCAGCCATCTTTACGGATCATTCGCCCGGCCAAAATTGCGCACACTTATTGCGGGTATAGCGCCAGCATTAACTTCGCGGAATGTGTCCATGGCCGGACGCACGCGGCGGCCCGGCGCGAACGCGGTCGCACGGGCGGGCGGCGGCGCGGCATGCGCGTACCGGGCGCGAAAGATAGCGCAATGCGGCGGGAAAATCAGCGGAAATCTGCGCGCGACTGTGGCGAATTCGCATCAGCCGGCAACGGGACGAGCGCCGCAGCGCTCAGTTTCGGTAGAACGAAGAAAAAGAAGGCGAGTGCGCGGACTCTTCCTGCGAGCGGGGCGGCGGCATCGGGCGGCCGCCGCGCTCCTCGTTGTAGCGGGCGACGTCGGCGCGGATCGAGCCGGCCCGCAGCGGGACGTTGCCGCCGCCCGGCGGGCGCGGCATCTGGCGGACTTCGGCGCTGATCGGCCGATACGGGCTTTGCGCGGCGTAATGGCCGTACGACGGCGTCGGGCGCAGCCCCCAGCGGGAACCGGACGCGCTCACGCCGCCGGGACGCACGCCGGCAGGCGCAGGCACGCGGCGCCAGACCGGGCCGCCGCTGGCGGTGCCGGCCGGCTGACCGTACGCACGCATGTCGCCGCCGCCGAAGCCGTGACCGCCGAACCCGTGGCCACCGTGGGGCGGCTGGGCCAGCGCGAGCGGCATCAGCAGCGCGCCGAGCACGCCTGCCGCCCATCGTCCGATCTTCCGTTTCACCCGTTCCGTCATCGTTCCGTGCCCATCGACGCCCGCCGTCGGCTCCTTTCGGCCGACCCAAGGCTTTCAGCAGTAATTTATGAGCGGGCGGAAAGTGTGTCGAGCCAAAAAGTGTTATGTCGCCGGCATCGGTGTAACACCATGTTACTGCTAGGTTTTTTCGCTTCGGCGCACGGTCGCGACAGCACATTGTTCTGCGGTTTCACGCGTGGCCGGGCAGGTGCGACGGCCGGCGCATCATGCGAACGATTCATCAATCGATTCGCACAATGAATTTGTGTAGTGAATCGCCAACCGCGACAATGACGCCATCCGCGCGCGCGACGCGCGCCTTCGCCATGTCCGAATCGAGTTCCCCGATGGCCCGTCCCCGTTTTCTTCCCGACAACTTCACGCTCGCGCTCGTGGGCACCGTCGTGCTCGCGAGCCTGCTCCCTTGCCGCGGCCCGGCCGCCCATGCGTTCAACTGGGCGACCAACGTCGCCGTCGGCCTGCTGTTTTTCCTGCACGGCGCAAAACTGTCGCGCGAAGCCGTCGTCGCGGGCGCGACGCACTGGCGGCTGCACGCGGTCGTGCTGCTCAGCACGTTCGCGCTGTTCCCGCTGCTCGGGCTCGCGCTGAAACCCGTGCTGCAGCCGCTCGTCACGCCGACGCTGTATGCGGGCGTGCTGTTCCTGTGCACGCTGCCGTCGACCGTCCAGTCGTCGATCGCATTCACGTCGATCGCGAAGGGCAACGTGCCGGCCGCCGTGTGCGCGGCATCGGCGTCGAGCCTGCTCGGGATCTTCGTCACGCCGGCGCTCGTCGGGCTGATGATCACGTCGCAATCGGCCGCGGCCGCGTCGCCGTGGAGCACCGTCGGCAGCATCGTGATGCAACTGCTCGTGCCGTTCATCGCCGGCCAGTTGCTGCGGCCCGTGATCGGCGGCTGGATCGACCGCAATCGCGGCGTGCTGCGCTTCGTGGACCAGGGTTCGATCCTGCTGGTCGTCTACGTCGCGTTCAGCGAGGCGGTCAACGAGGGGCTGTGGCACCAGATTCCGCCGCGCGCGCTCGGCGGCCTCGTCGTCGTCAACCTCGTGCTGCTCGCGATCGCGCTGCTGCTCACCGCGTTCGTCAGCAAGCGGCTCGGCTTCAACCGCGCCGACCAGATCACGATCATTTTCTGCGGATCGAAGAAGAGCCTCGCGGCCGGCGTGCCGATGGCGAAGGTGATCTTCTCGGCGAACGCGGTCGGCGCGATCGTGCTGCCGCTGATGCTGTTCCACCAGATCCAGCTGATGGCGTGCGCGGCGCTCGCGCAGCGCTGGGGCGCCCGCGACACGAGCGGCGAGGACGAGGGCGACGCGACGGCCGCGTCCGGCGCGCTGAGCACGAGCAAACGCTGACGCGTCCGGGGGGCGCGATGGCCGCTGCTGGCGGCCTCTCGCCTCTCGCCTCTCGCCTCTCGCCTCTCGCCTCTCGCCTCTCGCCTCTCGCCTCTCGCCTCTCGCCTCTCGCCTCTCGCCTCTCGCCTCTCGCCTCTCGCCTCTCGCCTCTCGCCTCTCGCCTCTCGCCTCTCGCCTCCCGCCTCCCGCCTCCCGCTTCCCGCTTCCCGCTTCCCGCTTCCCGCTTCCCGCTTCCCGCTTCCCGCTTCCCGCTTCCCGCTTCCCGCTTTCCGCTTTCCGCCCCCAGCTGGGCACGTTGCACCGGCAACGCCCATCGCGTCACGAAATCTTCATTCAATTCTCCGCGCGCGCTGCCGTTAAGCTGGGCGTCCCGTCGATTCGGCTGCCCTCGCCCATGCCCGCGCCCCACTCCGATCCCGCTGTCGCCCGCACCACGCGCCTGATCGCGGATCGCGCGCTCGCCGCCGTTTTCCAGCCGATCGTCGATCTCGGCTCGGGGACGGTCGTCGGTTACGAAGGGCTGATCCGCGGGCCACGGGGCACCGACCTCGAGCCGCCCGCCGCCCTGTTCGCGCAGGCCGCGCGCGAAGGCGAAACCATCGCGCTCGAACGGGCCGCCGCGCTCACCTGCCTCGACGCGTTCGCGGCGCTCGGCTGCGACGGCAAGCTGTTCCTCAATTTCAGCGCGGGCACGATCCTCACGCTCGCCGGCGAACGCGAGCGCGCACGCCAGTTCCTCGGCCGCGCGCGGATCGGCGCCGAACGCATCGTGATCGAGCTCACCGAACAGAACGCGATTCCCGATCTCGCGGACATCGGGCCGGCGGTCGCGTCGCTGCGCGACGCCGGCATCCAGTTCGCGCTCGACGACTACGGCACCGCGAACGCGAGCATGAACCTGTGGCTGCGCCTGCACCCGGACGTCGTGAAGATCGACCGCTTCTTCATCCACGACATCGCGCACGACCCGCTCAAGTTCGAGGCCGTGAAGGCGATGCAGCACTTCGCGCACGCGAGCGGCGCGAAGCTGATCGCGGAAGGCATCGAGAACGAATGCGACCTGATCGTCGTGCGCGACATGGGCATCTGCTGCGTGCAGGGCTTCCTGCTCGGCCGGCCGGACGCGCAGCCGTCGCGGGTGGTCGCGCCGGCCGCGCGCGACGCGATCCGCACGCCGCACATCGCGGTGTTTCCGGGCGTGACGCGCGCGGTGCGGCCGGCCGGCACGATCGCCGGGAAGATGCTCGTGCCCGCCCCGGCGCTGCCGCGCGACGCGACCAGCAACGACGTGCTCGACCTGTTCAACCGGATGCCCGACCTGCACGCGGTCGCGCTCGTCGAGCGCGGGCGGCCCGTCGCGCTCGTGAATCGCCGCGGCTTCATCGACCGTTTCGCGCTGCCGTATCACCGCGAGGTGTTCGGGAAGAAGCCGTGCCTGCAGTTCGCGAACGACGCGCCGCTGATGATCGACAACGCGACCACCTTCGAGCAACTCGCGATGCTGCTCGCGAGCCACGACCAGCGCTATCTCGCGGACGGCTTCGTGATCACCGAACACGGCCGCTATGTCGGGCTCGGCACCGGCGAGAGCCTCGTGCGCGCCGTGACCGAGATGCGCATCGAGGCCGCGCGCTACGCGAATCCGCTGACGTTCCTGCCCGGCAACATCCCGATCAGCGCGCACATCGACCGGCTGCTCCAGCGCGACGCCGGCTTTCACGCGTGCTACGTCGATCTGAACCAGTTCAAGCCGTTCAACGACCAGTACGGCTACTGGCAGGGCGACGAAGTGCTGAAGTTCGCCGCGACGGTGCTGGCCGGCGTGTGCGATCCGCAGCGCGACTTTCTCGGCCACGTCGGCGGCGACGATTTCCTCGTGCTGTTCCAGCGCGACGACTGGCGCGAGCGCGCCGCCGACGCGATCGCGCGCTTCAACGACGGTGCGCAGCTCTTCTACACGCAGGCCGACCGGCAGGCGGGCGGGCTGCGCGGCGAGGACCGCCACGGCAACCCGGCGTTCTTCGGCTTCGTGACGATGGCGATCGGCGCGGTCGGCGTGCCGGCCGGCGCGCACGGCGCGAAACGTTACGGCAGCGACGAGATCGCGTCGGTCGCGGCGCTCGCGAAGCGGCGGGCGAAGCAGCGGCCGGACGGGCTCGCGGTCGTCGACCTCGATGCCGGCCGCGCGGCGCTGCGCCATCGCGGCGAACCGCCGGCCGTCGCGATGGCGACGGGCTGAACGGCGGACGGGGGACGGTGGACGGTGGACGGGTGCGCACGGGTTGCGCACGGAAAACGCCCGCGCACCAGGCGACCCGCCCGATGCCCGTCCCGCGCAAGGCCGGGCTGTGGCGCCACGGCTTGCCGCCGTCGCATGCGACGGCCGCGGCACGCCGCACCGTCACGCCGGTCCGCGGCGCGCGCCCGCGCCCGCGGCCGCCGCTTTTTCCTGCGCTCGGGCTGCACCGCCCGACACCCGCCCACTCACCTTGCCTTTTTCTCGTTTTGTTTAGTATTTTTAGTAACGGCGTTTTCGCAGATTAGTGCCTAAACAGCCGTTATTCGCGGGTATTCCCCGGTTATCCGGCCCGAATTCCGCGATAATTTTTACTATACAATCGCTTCCACCCTAAACAAACCGGACCCCGAACGATGGGTACGACCATTCGCGATGTGGCGCGGGCGGCAGAGGTTTCGATCGGCACCGTGTCGCGCGCGCTGAAAAACCAGCCCGGCCTGTCCGAAGCCACGCGTGCGCGCATCGTCGAGATCGCGCGGCAGCTCGGCTACGATTCCGCGCAGTTGCGCCCGCGCATCCGCCGGCTCACCTTCCTGCTGCACCGCCAGCACAACCGCTTTCCCGCGAGCCCGTTCTTCTCGCACGTGCTGCACGGCGTCGAGGACGCCTGCCGCGAGCGCGGCATCGTGCCGACGCTGCTCACGGTCGGCCCGAACGACGACGTGCTGCGCCAGATGCGCCCGCACGCGCCCGACGCGATCGCGGTCGCCGGCTTCATCGAGCCCGAGACGATCGAGGCGCTCGCCGCGACCGGCCGCCCGCTCGTGCTGATCGACCTGTGGGCGCCCGGGTTGCGCTCGGTCAACATCGACAACGCGACGGGTGCGGCGCTCGCGATGCGCCACCTGCTCGCCACCGGCCGCTCGCGGATCGCCTTCATCGGCGGCTCGGCCGCGCACTACAGCATCGCGCAGCGCGCGATCGGCTATCGGCGCGCGTTCTTCGAAGCCGGGCGGTTGTTCGACCCCGCCTACGAAGTGACGATCGACGCGGGACTCGACCCCGACACGGGCGCCGCGCGTGCGATGGAGCAACTGCTCGACGCGCCCGGCCCGCGCCCGGAAGCCGTGTTCGCGTACAACGACGCGGCGGCGCTGGCCGCGCAGCGCGTGTGCCTCGCGCGCGGCCTGCGGATTCCGGACGACATCGCGATCGTCGGCTTCGACGACATCCCGGCCGCCGCGCACGCGAGCCCGCCGCTCACGACGCTCGCGGTCGACAAGGAAGCGCTCGGCCGCCGCGGCGTCGAACTGCTGCTCGCCGAAGCGCCCGAGCGCACCGAGATTTCCCTGCCCGTCGAGCTGATCGTGCGGGCCAGCAGCCAGCCCGCCGGCTCCCCGGCACTCGATCCCGCCACGGTCCAAGAATCATGAACATGCCCCCGGTCCAACCCCGCGCCGCCGCGCCGGTCAGCCACGCACAAGCGGCACCGTTCGTCGCGAGCTTCCGCGACCCGTCGTTCCTGCTGTCGCACGTCGAAGACACGCTGCGCTTCTACGCGGCCCACGCATTCGACCCGACGGGCGGCTTCCATCATTACTTCCGCGACGACGGCAGCGTCTACAACCGCACGTCGCGCCACCTCGTCAGCAGTTGCCGCTTCGTCTTCAACTACGCGATGGCGTACCGCCATTTCGGCGACCCGCGCCACCTCGACTACGCGCGCCACGGGCTGCGCTTCCTGCGCGACGCACACTGGGACGACGCGCTGCAAGGCTACGACTGGGAGCTCGACTGGCGCGACGGCGCGAAGCACGCGACGCTCGACGGCACGCGCCACTGCTACGGCCTCGCGTTCGTGCTGCTCGCGGCCGCCCACGCGACGATGGCCGGCATCGACGAAGCGCGCCCACTGATCGCCGCCACCTACGAACTCGCCGAGCACCGCTTCTGGGATGCGGCCGCGGGCCTGTATGCGGACGACGCGACGCCGAACTGGCACGTGTCGTCGTATCGCGGCCAGAACGCGAACATGCACATGACGGAAGCGCTGCTCGCCGCCTACGAGGCGACCGGCCATCTCACGTACCTCGATCGCGCGGAAAAGCTCGCCTCCCACATCACGCAACGCCAGGCCGCGCTGTCGGGCGGGCTCGTGTGGGAGCACTACCATGCGGACTGGTCGATCGACTGGGACTACAACAAGGAAGACAGCTCGAACATCTTCCGTCCGTGGGGCTTCCAGCCCGGGCATCAGACCGAATGGGCGAAGCTGCTGCTGATCCTCGAGCGGCACCGCCCGCTCGACTGGCTCGCGCCGCGCGCGGCCGAACTGTTCGACGCGGCGCTCACGCACGCGTGGGACGCCGATCACGGCGGCCTCTGCTACGGCTTCGGCCCCGACTTCACGATCTGCGACCACAACAAGTATTTCTGGGTGCAGGCGGAAACCTTCGCGGCGGCCGCGATGCTCGGCGCGCGCACCGGCAGCGAGCGCTTCTGGGACTGGTACGACGAGATCTGGCGCTACAGCTGGGCGCATTTCGTCGATCACCGCTACGGCGCGTGGTACCGGATCCTCACCTGCGACAACCGCAAGTACAGCGACGAGAAGAGCCCGGCCGGCAAGACCGACTATCACACGATGGGCGCATGCTACGACGTGCTCGCGACCCTCGCGCGCACGCAACGCAGCGAGCCGACGCAATGAGCGGCGGCACGTTTCCGGCTTTCGTGTCGGCGGGCGACATCCTGACCGACATGGTGCGCGCAGGCGACGCGCAGTGGACGTCGGTGCCGGGCGGCGCCGGCTGGAACGTCGCGCGCGCGGTCGCGCGGCTCGGCGTGCCGAGCGCGCTCGCCGGCGCGATCGGCGAGGACTGCTTCTCCGACGTGCTGTGGCGCGCGAGCGAAGCGGCCGGGCTCGACCTGCGCTTCCTGCAGCGCGTCGCGCGGCCGCCGCTGCTCGCGATCGTCCACGAGACGCGCCCGCCCGCGTACTTCTTCATCGGCGAAGCGAGCGCCGACCTCGCGTTCGATCCCGCCCGGCTGCCGGCCGGCTGGACCGATCACGTGAAATGGGCGCATTTCGGCTGCATCAGCCTCGTGCGCGAGCCGCTCGCGGGCACGCTGGCCGCGCTCGCGGCCGATCTGCACGCGCGCGGCGTGAAAATCAGCTTCGATCCGAACGTGCGCAACCTGATGACGGCCGCGTACCGGCCGACGCTGGAGAAGATGGCCGCGCTCGCCGACCTGATCAAGGTGTCCGACGAAGACCTGCGGCACCTGTTCGGCGGCGACGGCCCCGACGCGATCGCGGCGGTGCGCGCGCTGAACCCGCGGGCGGCCGTGCTCGTCACGCGCGGCGCGCAGGCGGCGACGCTCCATGCGGACGGCGACGTGCACGAGGCCAGCCCGCCGCGCGTCGAGGTGGCCGACACCGTCGGCGCGGGCGACGCGTCGATCGGCGGCCTGCTGTTCAGCCTGATGGCCGCGCCGCAGCGCGGCTGGCGCGAGCATCTCGCGTTCGCGCTGGCGGCCGGCGCCGCCGCGTGCCGGCACACGGGCGCGCATGCGCCGACGCTCGACGAGGTCGTGGCGCTGCTGGAACGGTGACGGGCAGGCGCGGCGCGGTGATCGGTCGCCGATAAGCGACGCTGTACATGCTGCGCCGCAGTGCTACGATGAAGTGTCCTATTGCGGGAGAGGCACGATGGACACGAACACGTTCACCAAAGGCATCTACACGGCCAAGGCGCATACGCACCGCGCCGACAACGGCCAGTTCCAGGGCTACGTGATCCTCGCGCGGGACGACGGCGACGAGACGGAGAACATGCGCTACGACGTCCACACGACGAGTTCGAGCGAGGAAGAAGCGTTCGAGGAAGCGAAGGCGCTCGCGCACCGGATCCTCGGCGAAATCGAACTGTGATGCGTGAACCGTAACGCGCGAACCGCACTGCGCGCCGTCACGCGCGCGCCGTCATCGATCGTCCCTCGTGCGCGCGCCGCGGCCCGGCCGCGACGCGCCGCCGCCTTCGGCTCAGAGCAGCCGCGCCACCATCGACACCAGCATCGTCAGCACCAGCGTCGACATGAACGGGAACGGATAGCGCCGCCCGCCGAGCGTCAGCGTGACGTCGCCCGGCATCCGCCCGACGCCGAGCTTGCCGAGCCACGGCCAGCAGCGCGTCAGGATCATCACCGCCACGAACGACGCCATCAGCCAGCGCAGCATCCGCCCCTCCGGTCAGAGCGCGTGCGAGCGGTCGCCGCGCGCGAACGCGTCGAGCGTGCCGTCGATCCCGCGCGAAAACGCGATCACCTTGAACAGCTCGCCCATCTCGGCCTCCGAGATCAGTTTCTGCACCGCGTTCGCGGCCGGCAGGAACGCGCGGATGTCGGACGGGTCGATCGCGGCCAGCGCGTCGGTGATGCCCGCGTTCAACAGGAAGCGCGCCTGCGACGTGTAGCCGAGCAGGTCGGCGCCGGTCGCGACGCCCGCATCGTAGATGCCGGTGAATTCGACGTGCGCGGTGATGTCCTGCAGGCCCGGGTACGCGAACGGGTCGTCGTGCGCGTGGTGGCGGTAGTGACACATCAGCGTGCCGCGGTCGCGCTGCGGGTGGTAGTACTCGTGCGCGGGAAACCCGTAGTCGACCAGCAGCACCGCGCCGCGCGCGAGCATCGTGCAGACGGTGCGCGTGAACGCGAGCGCCGCCTCGTGCGTTTCGGTCACGTAGCCGTCGTCGACGTCGAGCGTCGCGAGCACCGGCGGCAGGCCGGCTGCGCCGACCGGCCGGTCGTCGAACACGAACGCGTGCTGCGCGTCGAGCGCGACGCCGCGCTCGCGCCATGCGCCGTCCGCCTTCGCGAACAGCCGCACCGGCATCGCGTCGAGCACTTCGTTGCCGACCACGACGCCGTCGAACCGCTCGGGCAGCGCGTCGAGCCAGCGCACCTTCGCGGCCAGCGCCGGCACCGCGGCTTCGATCGTCTCGCGCTGCCGTTCGCGCAACTCGCCGGACAGGTCGACGATCAGGTATTCGTCGAGCTCGACGCCCGGCGCGTCGAGCGCCGCGAGCAGCCCGGCCGCGAGCTTGCCGGTGCCGGCGCCGAATTCCATCACGCGGCGCGTGCCGCTTGCCGCGAGCGCCTCGGCCACCGGTTGCGCGAGCGTCTGCGCGAACAGCGGCGACAGCTCGGGGGCGGTGACGAAGTCGCTGCCGTCGTCGGCGCGGCGCCCGAACTTGCGCGCGCCGCCGCTGTAATAGCCGAGCCCCGGCGCATACAGCGCTCGCTCCATGAAGCGGTCGAACGGCAGCCAGCCGCCGGCCGCCGCGATCTCGTCGCGCAGTTGCGCGGCAAGGGTTTCGGACTGCGCGAGCGCGTCGGGGCCGGGAGCAGGTAAACTAGCGGGTTCGTGAGCTTTCGGGTTCATCCCGGCATTGTAAATGACCGTTTCAGCCGATACGTCGACCCCACGCGTGGTGCTCGTCACGGGCGCCCTCGGCAGCACGGCCGACGCCGCGTCGATCGGCCGCGCGCTCGCGACGGGTTTCGCACGCCGCGGCTGGGACGTCGCGCTGCAGCGCAGCCACGGTGCGCCGCGCGCGGCCGCCGACGCGCTCGTCGCCGAAGTCGCGGCGCTCGGCCGCCGCGCGGCCGTGCTCGATGCCGATCCGGCCCTGGAAGCCGATGCCGCGGCCCTCGTCGCCGCATGCGGCGACGCGCTCGGCCGGCCCGCGTGCGCGGTGTTCGTCAGCGCCAGCGCAGGCGCCGACGACGCGCACACGGTCGACACCGCGTCGCTCGCCGCCGCGCTCGCGCGCAACGTGACGGCGCCGCTCGCGCTGGCCCGCGCGCTCGCCGATGCGACGCCCGACGCCGCGCGCGAGCACGAAGCGCTGCGCGCGTGCGCGATCCACGTACTGGATCAGGCCCTGTTTCACCCGGCACCGGCGCAGCTGTCGCACGCGCTGATGCAGGCCGCGTTGAACCGCGCGACGTCGGCGCTCGCGCTCGCGCTCGCGCCGAAGGTGCGGGTCGCGGCGCTCGTACGCGGCCACGCACCGCACGCGGACGACATCGCGGCGGCCGCCTGCTATCTCGCGAGCGCGCCCGGCGTGACGGGCGCGACGCTGACCGTCGACGGCGGCGAGCACCTGGTGCCGCCCGCCGCCGGCCCGAATGAATGAACCGCGCGGGCGCGGCGTGACCGCCGCCGCCCGCGCCGCTTTGCGTGCGCGCACGCCAATTTGACTGGGACGACCATGTTTTCCGCTCTCCTGCACCCCCGCCTCGCGGATTGCCGCAGGCTCTACCTGCGCGACTACGAGGTGCACATCAACATCGGGGCCTTCGAACACGAGAAGCGCGGCGAGCAGCGCGTCGTCATCAACGTCGACCTGTTCGTGCCGCTCGCGCAGTCGACGCCCGTCGACGACCGGCTGCATGAAGTCGTCGACTACGATCTGATGAAGCAGAGCGTCGCGCAGTGCCTCGCGCGCGGCCACATCCACCTGCAGGAAACGCTGTGCGATTCGATCGCCGCGCACCTGCTGGCGCACGACGCCGTGCGCGCGGTACGCGTCCGTACCGAGAAACCGGACGCCTATCCGGACTGCGACGCCGTCGGCGTCGAAGTCTTTCGCATCAAGGACGAGGAGCGCGCATGAACGCCCCCCACATGAACGACACGGCGGCCGACGCCGCCACGCTGGACGAAACCGCCGCCCCGGCCGGCCGCCAGGCGCTGACGCGCCGCGAGCAGAAGGAAGCGTACGAGAACAACAAGCTGTTCAAGCGGATCGTGCGCCAGGTCGGCCAGGCGATCGGCGACTACAACATGATCGAGCAGGGCGACAAGGTGATGGTGTGCCTGTCGGGCGGCAAGGACAGTTACGCGATGCTCGACGTGCTGCTGCGCCTGCGCGAGCGCGCGCCGATCGACTTCGACATCGTCGCGGTGAACCTCGACCAGAAGCAGCCGGGCTTCCCCGAGCACGTGCTGCCCGAATACCTGAAACAGGTCGGCGTGCCGTTCCACATCGAGAACCAGGACACCTACAGCATCGTCAAGCGGCTCGTGCCGGAAGGCAAGACGACCTGCTCGCTGTGCTCGCGGCTGCGTCGCGGCATCCTGTACCGGGTGGCCGGCGAGCTCGGCGCGACCAAGATCGCGCTCGGCCATCACCGCGACGACATCGTGCAGACGCTGCTGCTCAACATGTTCTACGGCGGCAAGCTGAAGGGGATGCCGCCGAAGCTGCAGTCGGACGACGGCAAGAACATCGTGATCCGCCCGCTCGCGTACGTGAAGGAAACCGATCTCGAGAAATACGCGGAGCTGCGCGAATTCCCGATCATCCCGTGCAACCTGTGCGGCAGCCAGCCGAACCTGAAGCGCGCGGAAATGAAGGCGCTGATCTGCGAATGGGACAAGCGCTTCCCGGGCCGCGTCGACAACATGTTCAACGCGCTCGCGAAGGTCGTGCCGTCGCACCTGATGGACACGACGCTGTACCCGTTCCAGTCGCTGCGCGCGACGGGCGAAGCCGACCCGCAAGGCGACATCGCGTTCGACGAGGAGCCGTGCGCGTCGGGCGAAGACTCGGCGGCGCCGGGCGCCGCGCAACCGATCTCGATCGTCCAGTTCGACGACCTGTAAGCAGGGCCCGAACACCCGCCGGAAGCGGGCGCCGAGCGCCCTTTCCGGCGTGGCGCGCCCGCCGCGGCAGGCCCGGAACAGCAGGGGCCGCATGCTAAAATGGACGGCTTCGAACTCCCTGACCAAGCGCGCGCCATGAATATCGTGATTTTGGCGGCAGGCACCGGCAAGCGCATGCGTTCCGCGCTGCCGAAAGTGCTTCACCCCCTGGCCGGCAGGCCGCTCCTCTCCCACGTCATCGACACCGCGCGCACGCTGCAGCCGTCCCGGCTCGTCGTCGTCGTCGGCCACGGCGCCGAGCAGGTCCAGGCCGCCGTCGCCGCACCCGACGTCCAGTTCGCGGTGCAGGCCGAGCAGCTCGGCACCGGCCATGCGGTCCGTCAGGCGCTGCCGCTGCTCGATCCCGCCCAGCCGACCCTCGTGCTGTACGGCGACGTGCCGCTCACGCGCGCGTCGACGCTGCGGCGCCTCGTCGATGCCGCGCGCGAGGGCCGCTACGGGATCCTGACCGTCACGCTCGACGATCCGACCGGCTACGGCCGCATCGTGCGCGACGCGTCCGGTTTCGTCACGCGCATCGTCGAGCAGAAGGATGCGTCGCCGGACGAGCTGAAGATCGCCGAGATCAACACCGGCATCATCGTCACGCCGACGGCCCAGCTGTCGATGTGGCTCGGCGCGCTGAAGAACGAAAACGCGCAGGGCGAGTACTACCTGACCGACGTCGTCGAACTCGCGATCGAGGCCGGTTTCGAGGTCGTCACGTCGCAGCCCGACGACGAATGGGAAACGCTCGGCGTGAACAGCAAGGCGCAGCTCGCGGAGCTCGAGCGCATTCACCAGCGTAACGTCGCCGATGCGCTGCTCGCCGACGGCGTCACGCTCGCCGATCCGGCGCGCGTCGACGTGCGCGGCACGCTGCGCTGCGGCCGCGACGTGTCGATCGACGTGAACTGCGTGTTCGAAGGCAACGTGACGCTCGCCGACAACGTCACCGTCGGCGCGAACTGCATGATCCGCAACGCGTCGATCGGCGCGGGCACGCGCATCGACGCGTTCACGCACATCGACGGCGCCGAGCTCGGCGCGCACACCGTGATCGGCCCGTACGCGCGGCTGCGCCCCGGCGCGCAGCTCGCGGACGAAGCGCACGTCGGCAACTTCGTCGAGGTGAAGAACGCGGTGATCGGCCACGGCTCGAAGGCGAATCACCTCACGTACATCGGCGACGCCGACATCGGCGCGCGCGTGAACATCGGCGCGGGCACGATCACCTGCAACTACGACGGCGCGAACAAGTTCCGCACCGTGATCGAGGACGACGTGTTCGTCGGCTCCGACACGCAGCTCGTCGCGCCCGTGCGCGTCGGCCGCGGCGTGACGATCGCCGCCGGCACGACGATCTGGAAGGACGTCGCCGAAGGCGTCCTCGCATTGAACGAGAAGACGCAGACCGCGAAGAGCGGCTACGTCCGCCCGGTCAAGAAGAAGAGCTGAACCTTTTGCGGGCGCCCGCGCGGCGCCCGCGTCGACTGACAGGATTGACCATACATGTGCGGCATTGTCGGCGCAGTTGCGCAACGTAATATCGTTCCGGTGCTGATCGAGGGATTGCGGCGCCTCGAATACCGCGGCTACGACTCGTGCGGCGTCGCCGTGCTCGAGCCGGGCGCACCGAAGCGCGCACGCAGCGTCGCGCGCGTCGCCGATCTCGACGCGCAGGTGCGCGAATCGCACCTCGAAGGCACGACCGGCGTCGCGCACACGCGCTGGGCCACGCACGGCGCGCCCGTCACGCACAACGCGCACCCGATCTTCTCGTCGAACGCGCTCGCGCTCGTGCACAACGGCATCATCGAGAACTTCGAGCCGCTGCGCGACGCGCTGCGCGCGAAGGGCTACGAATTCGTGTCGCAGACCGACACCGAAGTGATCGCGCACCTCGTGCACAGCCTGTACCGCGGCAACCTGTTCGACGCGGTGCGCGAAGCCGTGCACCAGTTGCACGGCGCGTATGCGATCGCCGTGATCCACAAGGACCAGCCGCACACCGTCGTCGGCGCGCGCCAGGGTTCGCCGCTCGTCGTCGGTCACGGCGACGGCGAGAACTTCCTCGCGTCCGATGCGCTCGCGCTCGCGGGCAGCACCGACCGCTTCACGTTCCTCGAGGAAGGCGACGTGTGCGAGCTGTCGCTCGACGGCGTGACGATCGTCGATCGCCACGGCGCCACCGTGCAGCGCGAGATCCGCGTCGTCAGCGCCTACGGCGGCGCGGTCGAGCTCGGGCCTTATCGCCACTTCATGCAGAAGGAAATCTTCGAGCAGCCGCGCGCGATCGGCGACACCGTGCCGCAAACGGAAGCCTTCGACGCGACGCTGTTCGGCGACGCCGCGCCCGCCGCGTTCGCGCAGATCGACAGCCTGCTGATCCTCGCGTGCGGCACGAGCTACTACTCGGGCCTCACCGCGAAGTACTGGCTCGAATCGATCGCGAAGATCCCGACCCAGGTCGAGATCGCGAGCGAATACCGCTACCGCGAGTCGGTGCCGAACCCGCGCCAGCTCGTGCTCGTGATCTCGCAGTCGGGCGAGACGGCCGACACGCTCGCGGCGCTCAAGCATGCGCAGTCGCTCGGCCACACGCATACGCTCGCCGTGTGCAACGTCGCGACGAGCGCGATGGTGCGCCTGACCGACATGCAGTTCCTGACGCACGCGGGCACCGAGATCGGCGTCGCGTCGACGAAGGCGTTCACGACGCAGCTCGTCGCGCTGTTCGTGCTGGCGGCGACGCTCGGCAAGCTGCGCGGGCACGTCGACGCCGCGCAGGAAGCGCAATTCCTGAAGGAGCTGCGCCACCTGCCGGCCGCGCTGAACAGCGTGCTCGCGCTCGAGCCGCAGATCATCGCGTGGTCGGAAGAATTCGCGCGCAAGGAAAACGCGCTGTTCCTCGGCCGCGGGCTGCACTACCCGATCGCGCTCGAAGGGGCGCTGAAGCTGAAGGAAATCTCGTACATCCACGCCGAGGCCTATCCGGCCGGCGAACTGAAGCACGGGCCGCTCGCGCTCGTCACGGAAGCGATGCCGGTCGTCACGGTCGCGCCGAACGACACGCTGCTCGAGAAGCTGAAGTCGAACATGCAGGAAGTGCGCGCGCGCGGCGGCGAGCTGTATGTGTTCGCCGATGCCGACACGCAGATCGTCAACGACGACGGCCTGCACGTGATCCGGATGCCGGAGCACTACGGGCAACTGTCGCCGATCCTGCACGTCGTGCCGCTGCAACTGCTCGCGTATCACACCGCGTGTGCGCGCGGCACCGACGTCGACAAGCCGCGCAACCTCGCGAAATCGGTGACGGTGGAGTAAGGCTGCCTGGCCGGACGGGCCGTCGCCGGTCCGTCCGGGCGTCGCATCGGCGTGCGGCAGGCCATCCGGCCAGGTCGAAATATGTACCACTTAGTGGCATATAATCCAGTGCCACGCCCGGCCGGCTCGACAGGCCTGCTTCCGTACGACGCGTCTTCATGTGGAGATTTGCAGTGGCTAAAACGCGATTCAAGCGCGACGCGACGGAGGCGGTCCACAGCGCCGCATCGGGGCTTTATCGCGCCAACCTGCTCGACAAGAAGACGATGCGCGAATACGACGATCTCTGCATCGAAGCCGCGCCGCAATTCGATCCGGAAGCGATCGCCCGCATCCGCAAGTCGGTCAACGTCAGCCAGAGCGTGTTCGCGCTCTACCTGAACACGACGACATCGACGATCCGCCAATGGGAACAGGGCGACAAGCGGCCGAGCGGCATCGCCGCGCGCATGCTCCAGATCGTCGAGAAACACGGGCTCGCGGTGTTCTCCTGAGCCGGCATTTCCCGAATGCACAGGGTCGGCCCCGGCAGGGCGCGCCGCAACGAATATGACGGAGAGACAATGGTAAGACTGTTTGGATGCGGATTGCTGGCGCTGACGTTCGCGTCGACGGGCTGGGCCGCCGAGCACTACGTCGAGGTCTGGAACCCGCCCGAGGCGCGGCAGCCCGCGGCTCGGGCGCCGGATGCCCGCACGCCGGCCGCCCGCCCGGGCGCCGACGCGCGCACCGGCAAGAGCGCGGAGAAGCACGCGAGCGCCACGCCGAAAGCCGCCGCGAAACCGCACAAGCGCCGCGTCGCGCAGGCCATGAAAGCCGGCTCGCACCGCCCGGCCGCCGCCGCGCCCGACACCCCGGCCGCCCCGCGTCCCGTTGCGCAACCCGCGCCCGGGCGTCTCACGGTGATGCAGCCCGCCGCGCCGGACACGAGGCGCGCGCTCACCTTCTCCGACATCCCGCGTCAATACACGCCGGACGGCAACGTGCTGCAGGTCGGCACGCAAGGCCGCTCCGCGAAGGTGACCCGATAATGGAAGCGCAGACCTACCGCGGCTACCAGATCTGGGGGCATGCGATCCTGCAGCAGGAGGAGATCATGCAGCCCGAGCGCTTCGCGGCGAGCGGCACGATCACGCAGAACAACCGGCTCGTCGAGGCGTCGGGCGTGCTCGGCGTGTTCGACACCGAGGACGAAGCACGCGATGCGGGGCTCGAATGGGCGCGCGCGTGGATCGACAACCACTGCTGACCGGCACCGGCGCATGCATCCCGAATGCAAGAAGGGGCGTCCATGACGCCCCTTCTTGCATTCGGACCCGGAAGCCCGGCAACACTCACGCCGCGGCGTGCGGCGGCCTCGCCGTCTGCCGCGGCCGGCCGACGAGCCGTGCGAGCACGACGATCGCCGCGAGCGTCGCGACGTACGCGGCGATCTGGATGCCCGCCGGACGCGCGGTATAGCCGATCAGCGTATGCAGCGCCTTGCCGACGAGGCTCGACTCCTTGAGCAGCCACGACGTGTCCCAGACCGCATCGCCCCACGACGGCACGAGGCCGGCGGCCAGCAGGAAGCCGACGCACTGGCTCGCCATGCCTGCGGCGAGCAGCACGATCAGCCCATTGGTGACGGAGAACAGGCGCTTCAACGGAATCTGCAGCAGGCCCGCATACATCGCGTAGCCGAGCCCGGCGCCGCCGAGCACGCCGAGCAGCCCGCCGGCGATCATCTGCGGCGTCTGGCCCGGATCGCCCGCCGCGATCCCGTACAGGAACAGCACGGCCTCGGACCCCTCGCGCAGCACCGCGACGCCGACCACGATCGCGAGCCCCGTCAGCGGCCGGCTGCCGGCCGCGACCGCCCGCCCGACCTCGCCCATGTGCAGCGCCATTTCGCGGCCGTGCCGGCTCATCCAGATGCAGTGCCACGCGAGCATCAGCGTCGCGACGAACATCACGCCCGCGTTGAAGACTTCCTGGCCCATGCCGGACGCCCATTGCGAGATCACGTCGGCGAACGCCGCGATCAGGCCGGCGCCGACCACGCCGCCGACCAGCCCGCCGCCCACCCACCAGCCGCGCCGCGGCACGCCCTTCGTGGCGGCCATCACGATCGAGACCACCAGCGCGGCCTCGAGCACTTCACGAAAGACGATCAGGGCAGTAGACAGCATGTCGGTATCGGCTTACTTGACGGTCAGGTGCGTCTTCGACTGCGCTTCGTGATACTCGTCGTGGAACTCGTAGGTCCCGGCCTTCAGCGGCCCGACCAGGATCTCGACCGACTTGCCGGCCGGCACGACCTTCTCCGCCTTGAAGTCGTCGCTTTCGAATTCCGCGGGCGTCGCATCGAGGTTCTTCACGACGAACTTCACCTTCTTGCCGGCGGGGATCGTCACGCCATCGGGCGAAAACTTGTGGTCCTTCAACGTCAGGTTGACGACGTCGTCGGCAGCGAAGGCGGACGCGGCCGAGGCGCCCAGCAGGGTCAGTGCGAAACCGATAGCGAAACGGGTCATGTGCGTAATGAACGGAAATATTGAAGGGAATCGATACTAAGATCGATTCGCATTTTCACCTCGGAGTACCCTCACTCCGCTCATGGGAATCGTGCGCCGTCGATTCCGCACGCGCTTTGTCGCGCAAGGCGCCGACGGATTTCGCCGATAATGTGCAGTCGTCAATCGGGAAAAATTCGGACTGACGGGCGCACGTAAATGACTATTCGTCAGACCTCAGCATTACAAATGGCCAATGCGATGCCATCATCGCATGCGACGCTTGACCTTCCCACCGTGGCAAGCTTCATGCTGAACGTACGCGTCAATCATTCACCGGAGAAAACACGATGGAATTCGAAGTCCAGGACATGACCTGCGGCGGCTGCGCCAACGCGATCACGCGTGCGGTGACGGCCGCCGACCCCGCCGCGAAGCTCGACATCGACGTCGCGGCGAAGATCGTCAAGGTCGACTCGGCGCAAGGCGCCGAGCGCGTACGGTCGATCATCGAAGCCGCCGGCTTCCATCCCGCACTGCGCAGCGCGTAACGCGCGCCGCAGGCCGCGGATGCAACTGCGGGCGCAGCGCCGGACGGCGACGCGCCCGCACCCGGCGGCCCGTCAACGCAGCCGGATCAGCGTCGACTTCAGTTCGGTGTACTTCTCGAGCGCATGCAGCGACTTGTCGCGGCCGTTGCCCGACTGCTTGTAGCCGCCGAACGGGAAATTCATGTCGCCGCCCTCGTCATAGCAGTTCACCCACACGGTGCCCGCACGCAGCCGGCGCGACACGTCGTGCGCGGTCGTCAGGTTCGACGTCCACACGGCCGCGGCCAGCCCGTATTCGGTATCGTTCGCGATCCTCACGGCTTCGTCGACGTCGTCGAACACGATCACCGACAACACCGGCCCGAAGATTTCCTCGCGCGCGATCTTCGCATCGGGCTTCACCTCGAACACCGTCGGCTCCACGTAGAAGCCGCCCGTTTCCGCGTTCACGCGCGCACCGCCGGTGACGAGCCGGCCTTCGCTGCGCCCCGCTTCGATATAACCGAGCACGCGTTCGAGCTGGATGCCGTCGACGATCGCGCCCATCGATACCGACGGATCGAGCGGATTGCCCGGCACGTACGCACGGGCGGCCGCGACGAGCTTCTCGATGAACGCGTCCTTGATGTCGCGATGCACGAGCAGCCGCGAGCCGGCCGTGCACATCTCGCCCATGTTGTAGAAGATCGCGCCGGCCGCCGTTTGCGCTGCGCGGTCGAGATCGGGGCAGTCGGGCAACACGATGTTCGGCGACTTGCCGCCGAGCTCGAGCCACGCGCGCTTCAGGTTCGACTGCGCCGCGTACTGCATGATCAGCTTGCCGACCGCCGTCGAGCCCGTGAACGCGATGCAGTCGACGTCGCGATGCAGCGCGAGCAGCTTGCCCGGTTCGCCCGCACCCGGCACGACGTTGAACACGCCGGCCGGAATGCCGGCCTCGAAGGCGAGCTGCGCGACGCGGATCGCGGTCAGCGGCGATTTCTCGGACGGCTTCAGCACGACGCTGTTGCCGGCCGCGAGCGCGGGACCGAATTTCCATGCGGCCATCAGGATCGGGAAGTTCCACGGCACGACGGCGGCCACCACGCCGACCGGCTCGCGCGTGACGAGGCCGACGAGATGATGATCGGCCGGCGCGACTTCGCCGCCGACCTTGTCGATCGCCTCGGCGAACCATTCGACGCAGTATGCGGCGCCGGGCACGTCGACCGTCGTCGTGTCGCCGATCGGCTTGCCCGCGTCGAGCGTTTCGAGCAGCGACAGCTCGTCGAGATGCTCGCGCATCAGCGCGGCCCAGCGCAGCAGCACGGCCTTGCGCGCACGCGGGTTCAGGCCGGCCCACACCCCTGCGTCGAACGCGCGGCGGGCCGCCGCGACGGCGGCGTTCACGTCCGCTTCGCCGCAGTCGGCGACCTTCGCCAGCACGCGGCCGTCGATCGGGCTCACGCAGTCGAAGGTCCTGCCGCCATGCGCGTCGCGCGACGCGCCATCGATGAATGCGCGCCCATCGATCTCGAGCGACGCCGCCTTGTGTTGCCAGTCAGCCAAAGTCAACTTGTTCATCAGGATGCCTCAATGGTTTGGCATTCGCGATGCGGCGCGCCGCGCGCCTGGCGCGCAGCCGGCCGGCGGCGAATGCGGTGACGCGCGGTCAGAAGGTCGCCGGCGAATTGGCCGACACGACCTCGCAGAGCAGTTCCGCGCTGGGATTGCGAAAACGGTGCGGCAAACGGCTTTCGAAGTAGTAGCCGTCTCCGGGGTCGAGCAGCCACGTCGCGCCGTCGACGGTCAGCTCGAGCCGGCCCGACACGACGACGCCGCCCTCGTGCCCCGCATGCACCAGCATCTCGGGCCCCGTGTCGGCCAGCGGCTGGTAGATCTCGCGCAGAATGCACATGTTGCGATCCTTCACGTTCGCGCCGACCAGTTGAAACGCGAGCGACTCGTTGCCGAGGTTCGGCATCTCGTCGCGACGCGACACGACCGCGCGCGACTCGACGAGCTCGAACGTAAAGAACTCCGCGAGACTCATCGGAATGCATTCGAGCAGTTTCTTCAGCGACCCGACCGACGGGCTCACGCGCCCCTGTTCGATCAGCGAGATCGTGCCGTTGGTGACGCCGGCGCGTTTCGCGAGTTCGCGCTGCGACAGGCCATGCTTGTTGCGCACGAAACGCAGGCGCTCGGCGACTTCGGTGGACATCGATTCGGTTTCGGACACGATAAGTGCGATGACAAAGTGAAACGACGCATGGGACAGCCGTTGAATATTCTAATCACTTTATGCCGCACATCAGCGGGGAAAACCCTGAAAGGCGTTCGAAATAATGAACGACGCGTCGACCATTCCTTTTGCGAATCTTTTGTTCGCACTGCTCGGGAAAGCCCTGATGCAGGACCATTAAAAAACATTTGACGCCGTTATTGGCTCGTATATGCTGGCTCTCAGGTCAGCGTCATCAGGCTTTCACAGGCGTCGAAAAGCGTTATCGCAATGCAACAATCGATGCCCGTAACATAAATGACGCAGGACCGGCGCCTCGATTATTTTAAACGCCCCGCGCGTCGAAACGATCAGGTGTTCAATACTTTCAACAAACCAGTCGAGTGTAATCGTGAGAGTCCGTGGCCCTCTGGTGAGGTGGGATCGAGGCGATGTGCGAAGTTTGCGCAGCGCCGTTCCCGCTTCCGACGGCAGTTGCGGCTGGCATAGTCCTCGCCTGCTTCACCTGTCGATCTACACCATCCTGTCCCGTCGTTCCGTTCGGCGCCACAACGCCGTTTCCGCACGCGCATTCGTTGCCGTCGATACCGACGAAGTGGCGTCGCTGCTGCCGTAGCGCCTCTCCTTTCTTCACGTCGTTCGTTTCGTTCGTCGATTCGCCAACCGCATCGTCCGTGCGGTGACGGAACGCGTTCGCGCATTCGTTGCGGCGTCGCGTATCGCGATGAAACGAACGACGGCCTGACCGTCGCGCGCAGCGCGGATCGCCACGCCATCCCGTTGCGCCCATTCACCAGCGGCCCTG
The DNA here is from genome assembly GCF_001526365.1 of Burkholderia sp. MSMB1835. Taxonomy (NCBI): domain Bacteria; kingdom Pseudomonadati; phylum Pseudomonadota; class Betaproteobacteria; order Burkholderiales; family Burkholderiaceae; genus Burkholderia; species Burkholderia sp. MSMB1835. Next base: position 2,513 of record NZ_LOYP01000058.1, on the reverse strand, counting down.
CGCTCGACGCCGGGCTGCGGGGTCGTGTCGCGCCCGCGTTTTGCCGCATTCGGGCCGACGCGCGTCACGTCCCTACGGATTACTGATTGACGTCATGGAAAGGAAACCTCTCGTCGGCATCACCGCCGACCTCACCCAGATCGGCGCGCACGCGTCGCATACGGTCGGCGACAAATACGTGGCCGCGATCGTCGACGGCGCGCATGCGCTCGCGATGGTGCTGCCGGCGCTCGGCGAACGGCAGTCGACCGCCGACGTGCTCGACGCCGTGGACGGGCTGCTGTTTACCGGCAGTTACTCGAACGTCGAGCCGCATCGGTACGGCGGCGAGCCGAGCGAGCCCGGCACCAAGCACGACCCCGCCCGCGACGCGACGACGCTGCCGCTCTTGCGCGCGGCCATCGTCGCGGGCGTGCCCGTGCTCGCCGTATGCCGCGGCTTCCAGGAGCTGAACGTCGTGTGCGGCGGCACGCTGCACCAGCGCGTGCATGAAGTGCCCGGCTTCGCCGATCACCGCGAGGACGACGACGCGCCGATGGATACGCAATACGGCCCCGCGCACGTCGTGCGCCTGACGCCCGGCGGCCAGCTGCATGCGCTCGCCGGCGGCCGCGACGAAGTGCACGTGAACTCGCTGCACAAGCAGGGCGTCGCGCAGCTCGGCTCGGGCCTCGCCGTCGAGGCCGTCGCGCCGGATGGCCTGATCGAGGCCGTGAGCGTCGTCGACGCACCGGCGTTCGCGCTGGCCGTGCAGTGGCATCCGGAATGGCGACACGCGCAGGACCCGCTGTCGAGCGCGATCTTTCGCGCGTTCGGCGATGCGTGCCGCGCCCGCCGCGCCGAACGCACGTGCGCCATGGCCGCCGCCGCGCTCGCCTGAGCGCGCCAACCAGACAACGAGAACAGACATGCAAGACATCGAAGGCTTTCTGAAGCAGCACCGGATCACCGAGATCGAAGCGATCATTCCCGACATGGCCGGCATCGCGCGCGGCAAGATCACGCCGCGCAACAAGTTCACGTCCGGCGAGTCGATGCGGCTGCCGCAGGCCGTGATGGTGCAGACCGTCACCGGCGACTATCCGGAAGACGGCTCGCTCACCGGCGTGACCGACCCCGACATGGTGTGCGTGCCCGACACGTCGACCATCCGCCTGATCCCGTGGGCCGTCGACCCGACCGCGCAGGTGATCCACGACTGCGTGCATTTCGACGGCTCGCCGGTCGAGATCTCGCCGCGCTACGTGCTGCGCCGCGTGCTCGACCTGTACAAGGCGAAGGGCTGGAAACCGGTCGTCGCGCCCGAGCTCGAGTTCTATCTGGTCGACATGAACAAGGACCCGGACCTGCCGCTGCGTCCGCCGGTCGGCCGCACGGGCCGCCCCGAAACGGGCCGCCAGTCGTATTCGATCGAGGCCGTCAACGAATTCGATCCGCTGTTCGAGGACATCTACGAGTACTGCGAATCGCAGAACCTCGACATCGACACGCTGATCCACGAAGTCGGCGCCGCGCAGATGGAGATCAACTTCATGCACGGCGACGCGCTGTCGCTGGCCGACCAGGTGTTCCTGTTCAAGCGCACGGTGCGCGAGGCCGCGCTGCGTCACAACATGTACGCGACGTTCATGGCCAAGCCGATGGAAGACGAACCGGGCTCGGCGATGCACGTGCACCAGAGCATCGTCGACGAGGAAACGGGCCAGAACCTGTTCACGTCGCAGGAAACCGGCGGCGCGACGTCGATGTTCTACAACTATCTCGCGGGGCTGCAGAAGTACACGCCGGCGCTGATGCCGATCTTCGCGCCGTACATCAACTCGTATCGCCGCCTGTCGCGCTTCATGGCCGCGCCGATCAACGTGCAGTGGGGTTACGACAACCGCACGGTGGGGTTCCGCATCCCGCATTCGGGCCCGGCCGCACGCCGCATCGAAAACCGCATCCCGGGCGTCGACTGCAACCCGTACCTCGCGCTCGCGGCGACGCTCGCGGCCGGCTATCTCGGCATGACGCAGCGCCTGGAGCCGACCGAGCCGCTCGTCAGCGACGGCTACAGCCTGCCGTACCAGTTGCCGCGCAACCTCGAGGAAGGACTGACGCTGATGGCCGCGTGCGAGCCGCTCGGCGAGATCCTCGGGCACAAGTTCCTGAAGGCGTATTTCGCGCTGAAGGAAACCGAATACGAAGCGTTCTTCCGCGTGATCAGCTCGTGGGAACGCCGCCATCTGCTGCTGCACGTGTAAGCGTGCCAACCGCATACGGAATCACGGAGGAAACATGACTTACCGCAACGAATCGGCCTGGATCCAGCCGGCCGCGCCGACCGCCACGGCCGCCGCGCCGCGCGCGACGCAGGCCCGCTCGACCGCCGAATACCGCGCGCTCGACGCCGCGCACCACATCCACCCGTTCTCGGACATGGGCGCGCTCAACCGCGCGGGCAGCCGCGTGATCGTCAAGGCCGACGGCGTCTACCTGTGGGACTCGGACGGCAACAAGGTGATCGACGG
>NZ_LOYP01000057.1:0-1765 GCF_001526365.1 Burkholderia sp. MSMB1835 | reverse complement strand
ATGTATCGCCGTTTACTCGCACCGGGGCTGCTGTTGCTGTTGGCCGCGTGCGCGCAGGATCCGTCGGTCACCGCCGGCACGGTACGGATCTGCGACGACACCGGGTGTTCCGATCGCCCTAAAGATCAGGTCTCCTATCAAAAAAAGGACGACGCGGAAGACCGCGAGGATCCGCGCATCGCCGCGCTCAAGCAAACCGCGAAGACCCAGCCGAAGGCCGCCTACGATCTCGGCCTGCGCTACTTCCGCGGCGACGGCGTGCGCCAGGACAGCTACCAGGCGCTGAAGTGGATGCGCGAGGCCGCCGAACGCGGCGACCTGAACGCGCAGAAGGCGCTCGGCAGTTTCTACCTGTTCGGCCTCGAGGAAATGGGCTCGGATGCGCGCGAAGCGGAGAAGTGGCTGTCGATCGCGGCCGGCCGCGGCGACAAGGAATCGAAAAAGCTGCTCGAGCTCGCGCGCAAGGCGAAGAAGGAAGACGAAGAAGACTGGAAATGGCGCACGCAATGGCGTGACGTCTATTACGGCTACTGGTACTCGGGCTATCCGTACTACGGCGTCTGGCAGCAGACGTACTGGTACTACTGACCGGGTATCGAGCAACGGGGGCAGCCGCGGGGAGACCACCATCGCGCGCTACGCCGGGGGGCTTATCGAAGTTCGCACGAACACATAAGCCGAACAACGACTCTAATCGATCGACAACGACATGAAGACCAATCTTTCCCAACGTCTCGTTCAAGGTGCGCTGGTTGCAGCGCTTGGCGCGTCCGTCGCGGGGTGCGGCGGCGTGGTGACGCCCGGCGGGCAGAACGCCGGCGTGACGGGCGCGGCGGCAGGCGGCGCGAGCGCCGGCGCCGATTCGCAACTGCAGCGCTGCACGTCGCCGCTGGGCACGATCGCGGTCGACGACGGCCGCAACGCCGACTGGTGGGGCCCGTTCGGCAGCGCGACCAAGATGACGACGATCGACCCGCTGCTGCGCCTGGCGGTGCAGCAGTCGAACTGCTTCGTGATCACGTCGATCGGCAACCAGAAGAGCGACGCGCGCCTGTCGCGCATCACGCAACTGCAGCGCAACTCGGGCGAATACCGCGCGGGCTCGAAGCAGCAGAAGGGGCAGCGGGTCGCGGCCGACTACTACATGGAGCCGCAGATCGTGATCAACGACTCGCCGATCGGCGGGATCGGCAGCATGATCGGCGGGCTGATCGGCAACAGCGCGGTGGCGGCGGTGGCGGGCCACCTGCAGACGAAGGCCTCGGTGGTGACGCTGACGCTGTTCGACGTGCGCTCGGCGGTGCAGATCGCGGCGTCGGAAGGCAGCTCGACGGCGACCAACTACGGCGCGGCGCTGGGCGGCTTCGGCGGCGGCGTGGGCGGTGCGCTCGCGGGCTTCTCGGCGACGCCGGAGGGCAAGGCGACGGTCGTCGCGTTCATCGATGCGTACAACAAGATGGTCGTCGCGCTGCGCAGCTACAAGGCGCAGGACGTGAAGGGCGGGCTGGGCCGCGGCGGCCAGCTGCAGGTGAACTGACGTCGGCGGGCCGGCGGGAAGCCGCCGGCCGATTGCCGAGTCTCGCTTCCTGATTCGATTCGCGATTCGTGATGGTCGGCGCGTGCGGCGCGATGCGCGCGTGCCGGCTTCGTTCGTCCAGTTCGTTTGAAAGGGGACCCCGATGAAAACCGCTGTACTGATTGCATTGACCTGCGTTGCGCTGACCGCTTGCGGCGGCGACGACAATTCCTCGCCCGCGGCGTCCGG
>NZ_LOYP01000056.1:0-870 GCF_001526365.1 Burkholderia sp. MSMB1835 | reverse complement strand
CGCACGCAGCGCATTCTCGGCATTGCATCGCTCACGCCGCTCCTGATCGTCGGCATCGTGCCGTTCGTCACCGGCGACGTGCCGATGTCGAACCTGCTGCCGCTGCTGCCGCTCGGTCACGACGCGCAGGGCAACCTCACGGCCGCGACGTTCGGCTCGTGGAACGGGCAGGGCGTGACGATGGCGCTCGGCGCGATGTTCATGGCCGGCTGGGCGTCGTACGGTTTCGAGACGGCCGTCTGCTATACGCGCGAATTCCGCGATCCGCGGCGCGATACCGCGAAGGCGATCTTCTGGTCGGGTGCGTTGTGCCTGGTCGTGATGACGCTCGTGCCGATGGCGTTCCAGGGCGCGCTCGGCACGCAGGCGATGCTCGATCCGGCGATCGGCGACGGTACCGGCGTCGCGGCCGCGATGGCGAAGATCGTCGGCGGCGGCGCATGGGTCGCGAATGCGGTCGTCGTGATGCTGATGCTGTCGATCCTGCTGATCGTGATGACGTCGATGATGGGCTCGTCGCGCACGCTGTACCAGGCGTCGGTCGACGGCTGGCTGCCGAAGTACCTGTCGCACGTGAACGAGCACGGCTCGCCCACCCGCGCGATGTGGACCGACCTCGGCTTCAACCTCGTGCTGCTGATGATGTCGGACTACATGACGGTGCTGTCGATCTCGAACGTCTGCTACATGTTGTTCGTATTCCTGAATCTTCAGTCCGGCTGGATTCACCGGATGGATCGCGGCAACTGGGATCGGCCGTTCCGCTGCCCGACGTGGCTGCTCGTCGGCGGCGCGATCTGCGGCTACGCGAACCTCGTCTACGTCGGCGCGGGCGCGAACCTGCAAGGCGAAGGCACGCTGCGCAACGGG